>DAOTYL010000061.1:0-18723 GCA_034434955.1 Anaerolineae bacterium
CGCCGATCACAATGAACGCCTGCGAAGTGCGTCCCATCCCGCCGCGGTGGGGAACTGGTGCACGGGCAGGGCTGGGAGTCTTCTCTCCCTCTAGTTCAGTACGTAGCGAACGGGCGCGAGCACGTACACGCGCCAGCGATTCGCTTTCCACATCTCCCAACCCTTCCTCTTCGTAGCCACCCGCCGCCGGACCTCCTCCAGCAGGAGCAGGCTGGCCACCTTCACGGATTTTTCTGATGCGCTCCTCTGCCTCGCGGCGCTCCGTCTCAGCATCGTTGTATGGATTGTCGTGCATATCTCCTATCCCTTCTCTCGGCATAAGTGCAGCGTCTGTGAAGAGCCTATTGCCCTATATTAAAGCGCAAAGTCTCCAACACGGGAAGTAGCGCTTCAAGCGGGCACTGTGTCCCGCTGAAGCCGATATGAACCAGGCGGTTGATCCCCACCACATCGGCCAAAACCCCGCCAGTTTGCCCATCTGATCGCTCCCACATGAAGCCCGGTAGCGCCATTGTGCCTAGATTCTGCACCTCAATGGCCGGGGAAAGTCGAACCATGTCTGCACGGCCTTTGAATTCGGCGTAGCGTGCTTCAAGGTGCTCGGTTGCCGAGTCTCCCACCACGATATAGATCATCAGGCTGCACACCGCCGCCGATGCCGCCCAATCCGGCTGTAAAGCAATCGCCTGACCGGGCGTCGTATCCAACGAAGCCGCCAGCCCGCCATCCACGTTGAGCGGCGTCCAGCCTTCCGGAGCAGCAACGCAAAAGCCTTCTCGCACATGCAGGGAGTACCCTTCGGGTTGGGGGCAGCGCCCTGTGCGGCTAGCCAGCGGCGTACCGATAGGAGCGGGCGGTGTCGGCGTAGACATCGATTCAGCGGTCTGTACCAGCTGAGGGGTCAGACTGCCAACCCACTCGGCGGTCCCAACAGCAGCGGCCTGCAGCGTCATCGCCAACACAGGATCAGGTGTGCTCTCAAGCGACGAGGGCGTCAGTGGAACCAAAGTGGGCGTCTCTTCCCCACGCCCGCAACCTGTCATTATCAGGATGGCAGACAGGCTTATCAGCCTCCCCCACCACACCCGCTTTCCTGCTGTTTTCCGTATGCGCATGGCGTCATCTTACCCCACATGAGGCCGCTGGGAAAGACCCAGCCGATTTTCGTACCGTCGCCAAGAAAGGCAAGAAGGAATGAAATCGCCCACAGGGTCTTGACAGCAGTAAGTAGACCGTGATAGGATGTTTTTTCAAGCGCTGGCGATAGCGCCGTCCCTTTTAAGGGAAGCGTCAAGCAGTTCCACAGCGCACAGAGGAGGAGAAGGCGTGCGGAGGCAACGTGCTCCGGGTTGCCAAAGCCGTCGGGCACTCCGGCCAGTGCTGTGGAGGAGATGCGCTATCTCAACATCCTTGAGGAGAGAAGAGAGAGGGAGATATGAAGAAGGCACACTTTTCGCTACTTGTTCTGCTGATAGCAGCCCTGCTGCTGGCCGCTTGTGCCCCCGCAACACCAACGGAGGCGCCACCAGAAGCAACGGAGGTAGCCACTGAGGAAGCCCCTCCGGAAGCTACGGAGGAAGCTCCTCCAGAAGTCACAGAAGCGCCCGCGGCTGTGCCGGAGGAGTGCGCTGAAGAAGGCGCCTGCGCCGTCTACGCCCCTGGGGCACCGATCGTCATCGGCTTCGCTGGCCCTATGAGCGGTGACGTCTCGGCCTTCGGCATTGACGTGTCCCAGGGTGTCCAGTTGGCGCTGGAGGATGCTGGCGAGTTCGAGGGCCATCCTTTCCAGATGAACGCGCAGGATGACCAAGGGACGCCCGAAGGTGGTGCTGCCGTCGCCAATCTGTTCGTCTCCGATCCCAGCATTGTGGGGGTCGTCGGCCATATGTTCTCCGGCGCTACCAATGCTGCAATGCCGATCTACGAGACGGCCAAGGTGGTGATGGTCTCGCCCTCTGCCACACGCATTGACCTCACCCAGCAGGGGTTCACCGTCTTCAACCGCGTGGTCGCCAGCGACCTGTTCCAGGGTGACGTGGCGGCCAACTTCATCTTCAATGAGCTGGGCGCGACCAAGCTGGCGATCATCCATGACGGCGGCGCATACGGTCAGGGCCTTGCCGAGCGCACGCGCGAGGTCTTCACCAGCCTGGGTGGTGAGGTAGTTGCCTTTGAGGCCATCACCCCTGGCGAGACCGATTACACTGGCGTGCTAACCTCCATCGCGGCGCTGGGGCCAGAAGCGATCTTCTTCGGTGGCTACACCGGCGAAGGTGCTGTGCTTGCCAGCCAGAAGGCTACGGTGGGCCTAGCCGATGTGCCCTTCGTCAGCGACGACGGCATCTACGGCACGCAGTTCATCGAGCTTGCCGGTGCAGCGGCTGAGGGTGTGTACTGCACCTCGGCAGCTACCCCGCCTGAATCCGATGCCAAGGCGGACTTCGACGCCCGCTATGAGGCCAAGTTCGGCGTTGCCGCAGGCGCTCTGTCACCCTACAGCTGGTTCGGCTATGACGCCGCCAACGTGATCATCGAGGGGATCAAGAAGGTGGCTATCGTAGCTGAGGATGGCACGCTGTACATCCCGCGCGCTGCGCTGGCGGAGGCCGTCCGGAGCACGAGCGGCTATCAGGGCCTCACCGGCGAGATCACCTGCGATGAGACCGGCGAATGCAAGCGGGGCGGCTTCGCCGTCTTCCAGGTGCAGAACGGTGCCTGGGTCGAGCTGCCATCCGAGTAATCGGCTGGCACGGCCACGTGCCTGACCTCCAGATTCGGAAACTGGCAGGGCGAGCTGGGTGCCCGCCCTGCCAGTCTGCTATTTGCCTACCCCCTTTCAGGCACGCGCCGTGCCGGAATCCCAACGAGTGAGGTATTCACGCACATGGCTGAGCTTGCAGCTCCCCTGCGGGTGAGAAGACGGATAGGCGGCTACCAGATCGCGCAGATTGTGATCGCCGTGCTCTTCATCACCATCCTGATCTGGCGCCTCTACACGGTGCTGATCGTGCAGGCCGTCTACGGGCCGGGCACTTGGGTGCGCTTTGCGTGGGCAGGTATAGTGATCGGTAGCGTCTATGCCCTCATCGCCATCGGCTACACGCTGGTGTACGGCATCCTGCGCATGATCAACTTCGCCCACAGCGAGGTGTTTATGGCTGGGGCCTTTGCCGGTTACTTTGTCTTTGAGGGGTTCAACGCCTTACAGGTAGACCCGGCCAACAACCTTTCCTTTATGAACGCCTATCCTGTGCCGGCAGTGGTGATCGCTTTCCTCGTCGGCAGCGTGACGTCCATGCTGACGGGCTTCACGCTGGAGCGTATCGCCTACCGGCCTCTGCGCAAAGCACCGCGCTTGGTGCCGCTCATCAGCGCCATCGGTGCTTCCATCTTTATGCAGAACGCTGCGCAGCTGATGTTCGGGCCGCAACGCCACATCTACCGCAATCCTGTCATCCTTGACCGCAATCTGGGCTGGAGCCTGATGGTAGGCGAGGAGAAAGTGCTCATCTCCTACACCAGCGTCTTGACCATCCTCCTGGCGGTAACGCTCCTTGTCGGCCTCTACACCCTTGTGCAGCGCACGCGGCTGGGTCGTGCCATGCGTGCTGTCTCAGAAGATAAACAGACCGCCGCCCTGATGGGCATTGATGTAGACAGCGTGATCAGCCGCACCTTCGTCATCGCTGGCGCCTTGGCTGGCGCAGCGGGTGTGATGTGGGGCCTGCACTACGGGCAAGTCTTCCCCACCGTGGGGTTCATTCCGGGCATCAAAGCCTTCACCGCTGCTGTGCTGGGCGGCATCGGCAACTTACCCGGCGCGATGCTGGGCGCCATGTTCCTCGGACTCACCGAGACGCTCGGCCCGGCAGCGCTGGGCATTGACTTCCAGCTTAAGGACGTGATTGCCTTCACCATCCTGGTGCTGGTGCTGATCTTCCGCCCCTCCGGCATTCTGGGCGAGGCTTTGAAGGAGGAGAAGGTCTGATGGCAGATCACATCCGCAATGGCCTGCGTGCGGGGGCTATTTTCGGGGTTGTGCTGCTCTTCCTCATCCTTATTGGCTTCACAAGCACAGCGGCGAGCCTCATTGGGAACGCCGTCAACGGAGAAGGAGAGCAGGCCCTACGTCTTGGCCTGGCCATCTTCCTAGCCCTGATAGGCTTATGGGCAGGGGCAAACGGCGCTAAGGCCACGAAGCCCGATACATGGGGGCGCGCGTTGATCAGCGGTTTGGTTGCCGGTGTGATCGCTGGCCTGATCAGTGGACTAGCTGCTTACATCTTCGGCACGATCCAATACAGCGGCCCTCGTGTGGATATGCGCCCTTATCTCGCTGCCCTCTCTCCCCAGGCAGTGTACACCTTGTTGTTCTTCTTCCCCCGGCCTCTCATGGCAGGCGTTATCCATATGGGTCTGCTTGGCGCATCAGGCCTGCTGGGCGGGATACTGGCGCGCGGTGTGGGGCGCAGCGAATGGCGCCATTCGCTGACCCTCCGGTGGGAGAGCGCTGCCCAAAGCATGCGCAACGTGACCGTTATCAAGACCCTACAGCGCCATCCCGCCGCGAGCTACGTGCTCTACGGCGTCCTGCTGTTGGCCGTGTTCGCCGCCCCTCAGTTCCTCAACAATTACTGGAACTTCACCCTCGGCACGATCGGCATTTACGTCCTCTTGGGCCTGGGTCTCAACATTGTAGTCGGGCTAGCCGGTATGCTGGACCTCGGATACGTGGCCTTCTTTGCGGTAGGTGCTTACACCGTCGGCCTGCTGACGGCTCCCCGTCCCCACAACTTGCTGTGGGATTTCTGGCCCACAGTGCCCATCGCGCTGGCGCTGGCGGCGTTGGCCGGCGTCCTATTGGGCATCCCCGTCCTGCGTCTGCGCGGTGACTATCTGGCCATCGTCACCCTCGGTTTCGGCGAGATCATCCGCCTGCTGGTCAAGAGCGACGCGCTGGCTTTCTTCTTCAACGGCGCGAACGGCCTGCCGGGTGTGGCCGAACCTATGTTGTTTGGCAGACCCTTCAACAGCGAGCGCGATTTTCTGTACCTCATTCTGATCGCCATCTTGATCGTGATCTTCATCACCATTCGTCTGCAAAACTCGCGGGTAGGCCGTGCCTGGATCGCCATCCGTGAGGATGAGACAGTGGCTCAGGCGATGGGCATCCACCTGCTGCGCTATAAGCTCCTGGCCTTTGGCATCGGCGCAGCCTTTGCCGGCCTGGGCGGCCTGATCTTCGCCTCGCGCAACCAGTTCACCTCGCCTGACGACCTGACGCTAATGGTCTCCATCAATGTGCTGGCGGTGGTCATCGTCGGCGGCATGGGCAGCATCCCCGGCGTGATCCTCGGTGCGTTTGCCCTCAAGGGCCTGCCGGAGGTCCTGCGTGAGTTGGAAACCTTCCGCATCGTTGCCTTCGGTGCCCTGCTGGTGGTGATGATGATCGTCCGCCCTGAGGGCCTGTGGCCATCACGCCGCCGCCGTCTGGAGATGCACGAGGAGGTAACCGAAGTCGCAGAAGAGGAGGAGGAACGGGCCGAGGAGCTTGCCCTGGGAGGTGAGACGGTATGACCCCTGTCCTTGAAACACGGCAGCTCACCAAGCGCTTCGGCGGCCTGATCGCCGTCAACCGCGTGGACTTGGTGGTGCCAGAGCGCACCATCGCCAGCGTGATCGGCCCCAACGGTGCAGGCAAAACGACCTTTTTCAACTGCGTCACGGGCTTCTACATGCCGGACGAGGGTGACATTCTCTTCCAAGGGCAGTCGCTGGTGGGACTGCCGCCTAACCGTGTGGCCGAATTAGGTATCGCCCGCACCTATCAGAACATCCGCCTCTTCGGTGCCATGACGGCTCTGGAGAATGTGCTGGTCGGCCATCACCCGCGCATGCGCAGCGACGCCTTGACCGCTGTCCTGCGCACGCCGGGGATGGTGCGCGAGGAGCGGCAGGCCGTGCGTCGAGCGCTGGAGTTGCTGGAATTGGTGGGACTGCGGGAGGATGCCGACACCCTCGCCCGCAATCTGCCTTACGGCGCCCAGCGCCGCCTGGAGCTGGCGCGAGCGCTGGCGAATGAGCCTAAACTTCTCCTCCTTGATGAGCCAACCGCCGGTATGAACCCTCAGGAAACCGTCAACCTGATGCGCTTTATCGTCCGTCTGCGGGATGAGCTCAACCTCACCATCTTGCTGATTGAGCACGATATGCGCGTGGTGATGGGCATCTCCGATCAGGTGACAGTACTGGACTACGGGGTCAAAATCGCGGAGGGAACCCCCGCCGAAGTCCAGCGTAACCCTAAAGTGATTGAGGCCTATCTCGGCAGGCCAATGGAGCGTGTGAGTTAATGACACTCCTTGAAGTCCACAACATTCACACCTACTACGGCCACATCCATGCCCTGCGTGGCATCTCGCTGACCGTTGAGCAGGGTGAGATTGTGACCCTCATTGGCGCTAACGGCGCGGGCAAATCCACCACCCTCAACACCATCTGTGGCATCACGCCGGCCCGTCAGGGCTCCATAATCCTTGACGGACAGGACATCACCCACACCCCACCTCACGAGATTGTGCGGCAGGGCGTCATTCAGGCGCCGGAGGGACGGCGCATCTTTGCTCGCCTGACCGTGCGCGAGAACCTCGACCTCGGTGCATACACCCGCAACGACCGCGCCGGCATTGAGCGGTCACTGGAATATGTCTACCACCTTTTCCCGCGCCTCAAGGAGCGTGCCAACCAACTCGGTGGCACGCTCTCCGGCGGCGAGCAGCAAATGCTCTCCATCGGGCGCGCCCTCATGGCCGAGCCGCGCATCCTGCTCTTGGATGAGCCTTCGATGGGCCTGGCCCCCATCTTGGTGCAGGAGATTTTTGACGTCATCAAGCAGCTCAACGAAAAAGGCACTACTATCTTGCTCGTCGAGCAGAACGCTCAGCTTGCCCTCTCCATTTGCCATCGCGGCTATGTGCTGCAAACCGGCCAGATCGTCCTCAGCGGCACGGGCAAGGAGCTGCTTGCCAACGAGATGGTGCGCAAGGCCTACCTGGGCGAGGACTAAAAGAAGAAGGGGGCGACCGCTTGGCCGCCCCCTTGCCTCCGAATGGCCTCGCGGGCTTAGTCCTGCCGACTGAACAGCCACACCGCCGGCACGATAAACGCCAACCCGAACCCCAACATGATCAACACATCGGTACGGATGGGGTGTAAGCGGATCATCTCCAGCACCATGGGAGGGACACTCTCGCGCAGGATGACCTGCCGCAGCGGATCTACGCCATACGTCACGGGGTCCGCTTTGGAAAGCCACTCCATCCACAGCGGCACATTGTTCAAGGGGAAGAACGCACCAGAGAGGAAGAACATCGGCATCAACAGGAAGTTCATGATCATCTGGAAGCCTTCCATCGTGCGCTGGCGGGCAGCGATGAGAATCCCCAGCGAGGTCATCACGCCGGCCAGCAGCAGCATCAGCGCCAGCAGCACGACGATCTGGCCGAACGTCATGCGGATGCCAATGAAGGGCGCAAGGATAAGGATGATTGCCCCCTGAAACATGGCGATGGTGCTCCCCCCGGCCACCTTGCCCAGCGCCACCGCCGCGCGGGAGACAGGCGCCACCATCACCTCTTTAAAGAAGCCAAACTCGCGGTCCCACACAATGGATACCGCCGAGAAGATGGAGGTGAACAGCACCGTCATCCCCAGAATGCCGGGGAACATGAACTGCTTGAAGTCCAGATGCCCGCCGCCCAGATTCGTCATCGCCGAAGACAGCCCATCGCCGAAGACGAACAGGAACAGCAGCGGCTGCGCCAATGAGGTCACCAGCCGCGCCCGATCGCGCACGTAGCGCAGCACATCACGATACCAGATGGTAAAAGCGCCTTTCAGGTTGCGCCAGATTTGCTTGAACATACTTCGCTTCCCTCCCTAGCCGTGCATCCCGCGACCGCCCCACATGCGGTTGCGCATACGCATGAAGTCCTTGGCCTGATCGGCTTCCTCCTCGCGGATGGCCCGTCCGGTCAGCTTGATGAACACATCCTCCAGCGTTGGGCGGCGCAGGTTGATGCTCGTCACTTCTATCGGAGTACCGCTGTTGGCGAGCATGGTCATTACCTGGGGGATAAACTGATCGCCTTTCGCCGTCTCGATGATTAGTTGACCCTCCGGCCCCCGACGTGGGGTAATGTGATAGGCCGTCTGAAGCTTCTCCGCCGCCCGCTCATTATCGGAGGTGCGCAGCGTGACGATATCGCCACCCACCAGCGACTTCAGCCGGTCAGGCGTGTCCAGCGCGATGATCTTGCCGTGATCGATAATGGCGATGCGGTCACAGTGCTCAGCCTCATCCATGTAGTGCGTCGTCATGAACATGGTGACGCCTTCCGCATCGCGCAGCTTAAGCAGATACTCCCAGATGTGGCGGCGCGTCTGTGGGTCAAGGCCCAGCGTCGGCTCGTCTAAAAACAGCACTCTGGGGTGGTGCAGCAGCCCCCGTGCGATCTCCAGCCGCCGCTTCATGCCGCCGGAATAGGTGCGCACAATGGCATCGGCCTTCTCCGTCAGGTCCACCATGCGCAACACCTCATCGGCGCGTCGCTTGAACTCCTCGCGTGCGACGTCGTACAGCATGGCGTGGAATTGTAGGTTCTCGCGCCCTGTGAGCCGGTCATCCAGACTGGGGTCCTGAAAGATCAGACCGATGGAGTTGCGCACCTGTGATTGCTGAGTGCGCACATCGTACCCGTTGACCAGGGCACGTCCGGCGGTCGGGCGCAACAATGTGCACAGCATGTTGATGGTCGTGCTCTTACCGGCGCCGTTTGGCCCCAGGAAGCCGAAAATCTCGCCCTCCTGCACATTGAACGTCACCCCATCTACGGCAGTGAAGTTACCGAAACGGCGCACCAACCCCTCGACTTCGATCACATTCGTAGACATACCCTTCACTCCCTCGGGTTCTCTCCTATCTTGTCTTCATCTTGGGCTGCGCCGGCGAAAGCGCGGCGCAGGATTTCCAACCCTTCCACCAGCGTGCGGCGCTCTTCATCGGATAGCAGGCCGAGCAATGCCGCAAGGCGTTCCTCTGCTTGCTGCTCTACTGCTTCCAGCACGCTGCGGCCTGCGGGCGTCAGTTCCACCAGCACCACCCGCCGATCGTCGGCAGAACGGGTACGCACAACCCATCCACGCTCTTCCAGCGTGTCAATAGTGTTGGACATGGTAGGCAGGCTGACGGCTTGTATTTCGGCCATGTCGCTCAAGTTGCGTGAGCCGCGGCAGAGCATATGGAGCAAGCGGTAGTGGGCTGGCACGATCACGTGCGGTGCACTGCGCAGCTCCGCCGCCACCACGCGCATCACCAGCGGGATGATCTGCAGCACCTGCCGTGCTGCTACGAGCGGTTCCACAGAGGACATGCTTAGCCTACCTAATGATTAGTCGGGCTAACCTTCATGCGGCAGAGTATACAAAGTGCCGGGCATTATTTCAATAGGTGCGGAGCATTTGGTGAAAATCCCAGCAGGGCGTATGCTATAGGCATGAGCGATCCGCGATTGCGAGAAGCCATTGACACACTGCGGCGCGGCGACCGCCGGCAGGCACAGCGGCTGCTGGCTCAGGTCGTTGAGGACGACCCTGACAACCTGCTGGCATGGTGGTACCTTGCGGCAGTGCTCAAAGACATCGAACAGCGCATCCTCTGCCTGCGCCAGGTGCTGCGCTTGCGCCCCGATCACGAAGAGGCGCGGCGCATATTGGGCCTGCTGGAGCGCCGCCGGGCGCAGATCACGCCGGCGGGTGGGGTGCAGCGTCCCGTTGTGGATGCCGAGCCGAGCACACGGGGCAACCTGATGGTGGTACGCGAGGAAAGCAGGGCGCCCACCCCCCGACGGCGCAAACGATCGCGTTTGGGTAGCGTGCTTGTGGTCGGAATAGCGATCATCTTCCTGCTGGCAGTCCTGTCTACGGCAGCGTTGGTGTTGAGTGGAAAAGCCACGCAGCTGTTGGACCTGCGGGGGTTACCGCCAGAACCGACCCTGCACCCCATTGCGATAGGCATTCCCGACTGCGCCGCAACAGAAGGGCGGGCTGCCACGCTGACTTTCGTCAACAACACAGGTGTGACGGTAGACGTGTTGCAGGGCGAAGCGGGAGCAGAGACACTGCTCTTTGTGCTTGGCCCGCATAGCGAGGGTAGCGTAGAGGTCACACCGGGCATGACGATCCGCTATGCTGTGGCAACGCAGGCAGAGGGCTTCACCGGCAGCGGGGCACTGATCGAAGTGCCACGCGGCAGTGCGTGCCGCGTGCCGATTCAGTAGGAGCGGTGATGTCGCTGCGCGTGATCGGCGGACGGGCCAAAGGTCGCAGGCTGAAGCGTGTGCCCGGAGATACCACCCGTCCGGTGCGCGATCTGGTCAAAGGGGCATTGTTCAACATCCTCGGCGGATGGGTGAAAGGGACGGTTTGGCTTGACCTCTTTGCCGGAACAGGCAGCGTTGGCATTGAGGCGCTCAGCCGAGGGGCAGCGTTTTGCCTGTTTCTTGATACGAGCCGCACGGCGGTGCAGACCATCCGCGATAATCTGGCGCTGACTGGCTTCACGGCCGAAGCAGAGGTGCGCCGTGAAGATGCCTTCTCCTTCCTCAGCAACGCTCCGGCGGAAGAGGCGTTTGATGCCATCTACATCGCCCCGCCGCAGTACAAAGGCCTATGGCGGCAAGCGTTGCAACTGATCGACAACCGCCCTGCATGGCTTGCGCCCGGCGGGATCGCAGTGGTGCAGATCGATCCGCAGGAATACGAAGACTTACCACTGCGCCATCTGCGGCTGTATGACCAGCGCATTTACGGCAACACCATGCTGTGCTTCTACGAGCGTGCGGAAGAGGAAGATGCCAACACCTGAACCTTTGCCCAAAGCCCATTGTTCTTCCCCACCCCATGTTGCGAGCAGATCGTGGTACAATCGTGCCGCATCATCCCACACTGCCTGACCAATCACAAGGAGCTACCCATGCGCGAATGTGCCGTGTGCCATACGCAAAGTGAAGATCACGTGCTGATATGCCCTACCTGCGGCGCCGATCTGCGCGTGGATTCGGTCAGTGCGCGGGCGCTGGAGCGCATCAAAGCCAGCCCACGCGCCAGCCATGTCTACGTCGTCGCACCTGTAGGCGCGTGTCCTGTCTGCCGCAAAGGGCAGGGTACTTGGCCAAAGGACTCGCAGGCCATCCCCCAGTTGCCACACGAGGGCTGCTCCTGCGTCCATGGCTGCCGCTGCCACTATGAGCCGCTGCTGGTTGAAGTAGGGCCGTAGCATGGGGCATAGCCACAGCCTGATGGCTGTCGTCACACGCCCTGCCAAGATAAGAGGAGGAATCGTCTATGTTCAAGGAGTTCAGAGAGTTCGCCTTGCGCGGCAATGTGATTGACATGGCGGTCGGCATCATCATCGGAGGGGCGTTCAATCAGGTCGTCAACTCGCTGGTCAACGACGTGCTCATGCCGCCCATCGGTTTACTGCTGTTGAGGGCAGACTTCAGCAACCTGTATATCAACCTATCAGGGGGCGCTTATGAGTCGCTGGCCAAGGCGAGGGAGGCCGGCGCGGCAACCCTTAACTACGGCCTGTTCATCAACACGCTGATCAACTTCCTCATCGTAGCGTTCGCCGTCTTCCTGCTGGTGAAGGGCATCAACACGGCCCGCCGCCTCGCCGAGCGGCGTAAAGAGGAGGCCCTCGCTGCGCCGAGCACCAAGGAGTGCCCTTATTGCTACACCGCTATCCCCATCAAGGCCAAACGTTGCCCCAACTGCACCTCATCGCTTGAACCCACTCCCTAGGCGCTGCCCTTCAAGAGGCGCTCCGCCAATCGGAGCGCCTCTTGCCTGGTACGTATCTTGCCCGCTGCCTGCGCCTCTAGCAATTGATCCAGCAGATAGCCGATCTGGGGGCCGGGGGATATTCCCAACGCTCGGACCAAATCGTCGCCATTGACGAGCGGTGGTGGCGCGACAACCTGCTGGTGGCGGCGGAAGAAGGCATCCAGTAAAGGGGCGGCGACCTCTTCCAACAAACGCCCCCATTCCAGCGGATCGGGCAAAGGGCGATGGGCTGCCAGCACCTCGGCCAGCATAAGCAGCACACCGGCAACGCCCGTCTCGCCAACCGCGCGGTAATAGCGATGTTTCTCCCCGTCGTTCAGGGGGCGGCGCTCGGCGAGGAAGGGGCGGGTGGCGTGTAGTGCACCGAGGACCTTCCGCTCGGCGTTAGAAAGACGCAGTCGCTCGGCCCACAACGGGGCGGGATCGGGGCAATCGGGCGGGGTCAATGCGCCCAGTATCAGCAAAGCCGTGATGGGACGACCATCGCCAAAAGTCTGGCTGAGGTAATCCTGAAGCTGGCGACGGTAGCGGTCAAGCACCATTACCGCTACACCCAATGTTAGGTCGGCGGCAGTATCGTCATCGCGTTGCGGGCTGATAACGGCAAACAGCTCGCTGAGGCGATCTACTACAGCCAGCGCAGCTTCATCTATGTCGGCGAGCGTCGCTGGCGCAAGCGCCTGCCACAACCCCAATCGGTGGAGCAGTCGCAGCGCCCCCGCCGGATATCTCCCCGCCAGCATCTTGAACAATTCATCGCGGACGCGCTCGGGCTGGTACAGTGCCCCTTGCTCGTCAACCAACTGCGGTCCGGCAGCGCGCACGGCCGCCAACGTCGCCGCCTCTATGCGCAGACCAAACTGACGGGCCTGCCGTACAGCCCGCAGCGCACGGATGGGATCGCTGGAAATGCTGCTCGGAGTACACTGGCGCAGCAACTTGTGGACGAACAGGTCATCCTGCCCACCCAGCGGGTCGATCACCTCCTCGGGTTGGCTTAGAGGGGCAGCCATAGCATTGATGGTAAAATCGCGCCCTTCCAGATCGGCGTACAGGTCAGCGCCGCGAAAACTGGCCACATCTACCGTAAGCCTTCCCTCCGGCGTGAGAAGGATGACCCGTCCGGTGCGGCGCAGGGGATCGACGGCATAGTAACGCCCGCCAAGGGCATCGGCCAGGCGGCGGGCGATGAGCAGCCCATCTTCGGGAGTGGCCAGGTCGTAATCGTGGATAGGCCGACGGCAGAGGGCATCGCGCACTACGCCCCCTACCAGATATAAGCGGGCGGGGTCAGGAGTTTGCGCGGCCAACGTGGCGACAAAATCCGGCCAAACGGGCAGGCGGCGGGGCGGCGGCATAGGGGCGAAACTCATGGTCGCCGATCACTCGCTAATGACCAGACCGGGCTTCACCACGCCGATGAAAGGCAAATTGCGGTAGTATTCGTCAATATCCAGCCCGTAACCGAAGACAAACACGTTGGGAATGGTGAAGCCAATGTAATCCAGAGGGACGGGCACTTCGCGGCGCTCGGCTTTGTCCAGCAGAGTACAGACGCGCAAGGTGGTGGGTCGGCGGGCAGCCAGCAGGCGCAGCACCTGTTGCAGCGTGCGGCCTGTATCTACAATATCCTCTACGATGACGACATTGCGCCTTTCAATAGGAACTTTCATATCCATAAGGATGCGTACCGTGCCGCTCGATTCCCGCACTCCCGCGCCGTAGGAAGCCACATCCATAAAGTCAACGTTGTGCGGCACGCTGATGTGGCGTATCAGATCGGACATAAACAACATGCTGCCTTTAAGGATACCCACCAGCACGAGATCGCGGTCAGCCTGATAGTCAGCGGAGATTTCCTCGCCCAGTTCGGCAACCCGCGCTTGAAGGCGCTCGGCGTCGATGAGGATATAATCCAGTATCTCCTGGTAAGGAGGAGGTGTGGACATCTCCATGCTCCTCTGACGGTCGGCAGGCTATTCCGGGCGCCCAGGGACTTGGTGACAGTGGCGGCAGCGGGCCTCGTAGGATTCCTTCGCGCCGATGAGGATGATGGGGTCATCGTAGTGGGCCGGTTGACCGTTGATCAGCCGTTGCGAGCGTGAGGCCTCTTCCCCACACACCACACAGATGGCATGTAGCTTATCCACCTGCTCAGCCTGTGCGATGAGCGTCGGCATGGGGCCAAATGGCTCGCCGCGAAAGTCCAAATCCAGGCCGGCAACGATGACGCGGATGCCGCGCTTATCGGCCAGCATGCGGCATATGTTCACCAGACTCTCATCAAAGAACTGTGCTTCGTCAATAGCGACAACGGTGGTGTCATCGTTGAGGAAATCGAGAATCTGTTCGGCCTTCTCAATGGCGATGGCTTGCGCCGCACGTCCATCGTGTGAGTTGACGCTGTCCAGTCCGTAGCGGTTATCTATGCTGGGCTTGAAGACTTGCACGGTTTGGCGGGCGATTTCGGCGCGGCGCACACGCCGAATCAGCTCCTCTGACTTGCCGCTGAACATGCTGCCGCAGATCACTTCAATACGCCCGCGGTGATGCTTCATCGCTCCTGCTCCTGCTTGCCAGCGGGGACTAAGCCAAGGGCGCGACATCCCTTTAGGTGCCGCGCCCTTCATTCTAACCCATTCCTGCGGATCGCGCAGGGAAGATCGCCCGTCGCTTACTCCAGCGGGAGGTCAAAGCCGCGCTCGCGTAAGGCGCGTTTGAGGTCGATCAGGCCCTTGGCCCCGAAGCCCTTGATGGTCAACAGGCCATCGTCCCCGCTCTCGGCCAGACGCATGAGGACATCGCTCACCGTCTGGAAGCCGGCTGCGATCAGGGCGCTCTCATAGCGTGCGGCCAGCCCCAGCTCGCGCACCGAGATCGCTGCGCCCGTCCGCTGGGCCTCGATGGCGGCAATGATATCCTCACGCGCCTTCAGCCGCTTCAGGAAGCGATCCACCTGACCCTCGGTGTCCACGATGCGTTGCTCACCGGTATAGAAGGGATGGCAGTTGCTGCACACATCGGTGCGGATTTCCGGTATGGTGGAACCGGTAGTCCAGGTGTTGCCGCAGGCGCAAATGACCCGTGCCTCTGGATACCACGTGGGATGAATCTCTGCTTTCACCAGATCACCTCTTCTCTCGCCGCACGGCCCTGCCCGAACACAGGGTGGCGTGCCGCATATTAGGATAGACTGCTAACGTGCACTAGCGGGCGTTGGGGTTTTCGGGGTACACGCTGACCAACTTGCGCCCCCGCCTGCCCCACTCAAAATAGACGTAGCCTTCCGCCGTCGCATAAAGCGTGTAGTCGCGCCCCATGGCGACGTTCTTGCCGGGGTGGAAAGTCGAACCGCGCTGACGCACAATGATGTTGCCGGGGACGACGTACTCGCCGCCGTAGCGCTTCACGCCAAGCATCTTCGGATTGCTGTCACGCCCGTTCTTGCTAGAACCAGCACCCTTTTTGTGAGCCATACTTCCCTCTCCAAACTCTCATCGCCGATGGCTTACTCACCGGCCTCGGCCACCGGTTCCTGAACCTTGGCCCTGCGCGCCCGCTTCTTCTCAGCCCCGGTCACGATCTCACGCACCAACAAGCGCGTGTATTGCTGACGGTGACCTTGCTTGCGGCGATAGCGCTTCTTGGGCTTGTACTTGAAGACAATGATCTTCTTGCCCTTGAACTGGTCCACGACCTCGGCCTTGACACTGGCGCCTTCTACCAGCGGCTGGCCGACCGTGATGCGGCCCTCGTCGCTGACGAAGAGCACCTCGTTGAGCTCTATTTTCTCGCCGACGGCATAGGGCAGCTTCTCAACGACGAGCGTCTTGCCTACCTCAGCCTGATACTGCCTGCCGCCGATGCGCACGATAGCATACATTCTGTCTGTTCTCCGTTCTTCGCTTGCCGCCTGGGCCGCATCTCGCAAGATCGGACCAGGGGAAGATGCGGATATAAGGTAGCCTGACGTCAAGAATGCCCCGCGTGCGGGGCAGATGTGAATTATAGCGGCGCAAGGGGAAGCTGTCAATGAAAACACGGACATGCGCCCGCGAGCATTGCCGCACTCCCTGCCCACGTGTTATACTCGCCGCACGCGGGGCACTTGCCCCGTTCTTGTTGAGGATGATGGCATGAAGCGTTGGCAAACGCTGGTCATCGGCCTGGCGATCAGCGCCCTCTTTCTGATTCTGGCCCTGCACCGCGCGAATCCTGCCGCAATGCTGGGGGCGTTCCGCAAGGCTCGCTACGGCTTCGCCGTGCTGGCCTTTGGGCTGATCATCCTCACCGTGCTGCTGCGCGGCCTGCGCTGGAGCGTGCTGACGCAGCGCCGCCTCTCGGTGATAGACAGCTTCTGGCTGTTTAACATCGGGTTCTTGTTTAACAACGTGCTCCCAGCACGGCTGGGGGAGTTTGCTCGAGCGGCGCTTGCCGGTCGGCGGCGTGGGATGCACTTCACCAGCGCCCTCTCCAGTATCGTTGTGGAGCGCCTGTTCGATATGGTCTCGGTGGTCATCCTCATCGGCATCGTGCTGATCGTCCTCCCTCTGCCAGATTGGGCTACCACCGCTGGCGCAGTGATGGGGGCCATCGCGCTGGTGGGCATCATCATCCTTGCTCTCGCTGCCCGCCACCCCAACAGGGCGCTCGCTATGGGATCGCGTCTGCTGGCGTTGCTGCCTCGCCTCACCCGTGAGGGTGCGTATACTTTCCTGCAGCCTTTCATCGCAGGGCTAGGGGGTGTTTCCGATCTGCGTACCTTCGGGTTGGGGATGGGCCTCTCGATCTTCGCCTGGCTGTTCTCCGGATTCGTTGCCTGGGTGCTCATGCTCGCCTTCTGGACCCACGCTCCGCTTGTCGTCGGGCAAATGGTGGTCGCCGCCGCCGGACTAGGCATCGCCGTGCCGGGTGCTCCCGCCGGCCTGGGGCCGTTCGAGGCTGCCGTGATCGGCAGCCTGACGGCCACCGGCTACGAAGCCGATACCAGCCGCAGTTTTGCCCTTGCCCTGCACGCGCTCAACTTTGTCGCCACCAGCCTCTTTGGAGCGCTGGGGCTGCTGCGCGAAGGGGTAAGCTTCGGTCAAGTGGCGCACGAAGCGCAGACCCTGCACACCGCCGAGAGGGAAGGGGGAGAAGAAACGCCGACCGTATCAAGGGTAAGTTGATGGGAGAGCAAGCGCTCAAAATCCTCATTGCACTGCAATATTACGTCCCCCACCGCACCGGCCTGACGCTCCATGTGCAGCGCGTAGCCGAGGCACTAGCCGCGCGCGGCCATCAGGTCACCGTGCTTACCGCCCGCTACGATCCTCGCCTGCCACGCGATGAGCAGGTGATCAACGGGGTGCGTGTCATCCGCCTATGGGCGCCGATCCGCGTCTCACGCGGCATGGTGATGCCCGCCTACCCTTGGGCTGCCTTTCGCCTGGTGCAGATGCACGACGTGGTGAGCATCCACACGCCCATGCTGGAAACGGCGGTCTTCGCCGTCTACACGAGACTGCTGCGCAAGGGTCTTGTGATCACCCACCACGGTGATCTGATCCTGCCTGCCGGGGCCTTCAACCGCTTCATTGAGTGGTTCACCTTTCAGCTTTACAAAACTGCCGGCAGAGCAGCGCATCACATCATCGCCTACAGCGACGATTATGCGGATCATTCCTACTACATCGCCCCCTTCCGCCACAAGACAACCGCCATCCACCCACCTATCATCGTCCCGACGCCCAACCCCCGGCGCGTGGAAGAACTCCGCGCCCGCTGGTTGGCCGGGTCGGATGGCGCAGCGTGCATTATCGGCTACGCCGGGCGCTTTGTAGAGGAGAAACGTCCTGACGTGCTGATCCGCGCCCTGCCCATCGTTCATCGCCATTTCCCCGGCACGAAGATCGTTTTCGCCGGCCAGTACGACATCCCCTATGAAAACTTCTACGAACGCAACTTGCCACTCATTGAGCAGTACCGCGAACACCTCATCTTCCTCGGCTTGCTGACGGACAATCAGGACATGGCCGACTTCTACGCCGCCTGCGATGTGCTGGCCTTGCCCAGCGATACCGAGTGCTTCGCCCTTGTACAGGTGGAAGCGATGCAGTGCGGCACGCCCGTTGTGGCCACCGATACCCCCGGCGCCCGGGTGGTAGTTCAGCGCACCGGTATGGGCGAACTCGTCCCCCCGCGTGACCCGCGGGCGCTGGGTGAGGCCATCATCCGCGTACTGGAGAACCGCGCGGCTTACGTGAAACCCCGCGCCGTAATCGATGCAGCCTTTGGCATCCAGCAGACCATTGACGGCTATGAGCGCCTGCTGCGCGATGCCGCCGAGCAGGCCCGCCGGAGGTAACCCCCAGCGCCTATGGCTGACCTTGCCTTGATCGCCCATCTGGTGCGCAATGAGGCCGACATGGCCTACCGCCGCCGCGTGCTGACAGTCTTTGAGTGGCTTGACCCCCAGGATGGCGACCACATCCTCGACGGCGGCTGCGGGCGCGGCTATTATCTGCGTTTTTTGCGCCACGTTTGTACTGCAAAGCTTGTCGGTATTGAGCTAGACCTCCGCATTCTGCGTATCGCTCAGCAGGCGCTTAAAGGATTGGACGGTATCACCTTGATCAACGGCAGCCTTTACGCCATCCCCTACCCCGCAGCGACGTTCCACAAAGCCATCCTCTCCGAGGTACTGGAGCATATCCCCGATGATGTGCGTGCCCTGCGCGAGGTGGCACGGGTGCTCAAGCCCGGCGGCCTTGTTGCCATCACCGTGCCCCACGCCAACTATCCCTTCTGGTGGGACCCCATCAACAAGACGCTGGAAAC
>DAOTYL010000062.1:0-12996 GCA_034434955.1 Anaerolineae bacterium
AGACTCCCCTTAGCCAATAAGGAGAGATGAAAGGAAACGTCCTCTGTGACAGACTCTACCAGCCGCCCCCCGCCGGACGGCTTGCTGCGGCGCCTCTGGTATGCGCTGACCGAGCCAAGCGCAGGTCTTACTGTGCCAAGGGATCGCCACCGCGCCCGTTTGCTCTCGACGGGGCTGCTCTTTGCCTTTACCTTCCTGCTGTTGAATCTCCTTACGCATGTCTTGTCTGAGTCTGGCCGCATCCTCATCGCAGGCGGTGTACTGCTTGCGGCGGCGTATGCACTCAGCCGTACACGCTACTACTGCGGCGGTGCGCTGCTGGCCGTGTTGGCCCTTTCCGGCACGCCGCTGGCGGCACTGATCGATCAGGGGAGCAGGGATGCCCACGCTGTAGCCGCCACACTGGACTGGATGGCGTTCTCCGTGCTGCTGAGCAGCCTGGTCTTCCCGACAGGACAAGCAGCATTGATCGTGGCCGCCAACCTAGCATCCATCCTCGCGCTTCCTCTGCTGATCCCCACCCTCCCGCCGACGGCGATTGTCCCCGCGCTGAGCCTCGTGGGAGCTGCCGGAGCGCTGGCGCTGGTGGGAAACGCCTTTCATCAACGCCATCTGGCCCAGTCCGAAGCCCGCGCCAACCGTCTGGCAGTGGACGAGGAACACTACCGCCAACTGGTAGAGCGCTTGCCGGAGATGATCGCGATCCACAGCAACGGTCGTGTGCGCTATATCAACGAGGCGGGGGCGCAGATTCTGGGGGCCGCGAGCGCCGAAGACCTCGTCGGCAGGTCAGTCATGGATTTTGTGCACCCCAATGACCGCCCCGACGAGGAGGAACGCCTACAGCGCGACTACGAGCCGGATGCGTCGCAAGAGATGAGCGAGAGGCGGATGATGCGCAGCAATGGGGTGGTGATAGACGTGGAGGTCGACTCCATTCCCATCACCTATGAGGGGCATCCCGCCGTCCAAATCATGGTGCGCGACATCACCGAACGCAAGCGCATCGAACGCGAGGTCCAGCGCCTAAAAGAGCTGAACGAAAGCATCGTGCAGAACATGACCGAAGGCATCGCCATGGGGGATGCCGAGGGCCACTTTATTTTCATCAATCCGGCTGCAGCGGACATGTTGGGCTACACCGTTGAGGAGTTGCTGGGCCAACACTGGACGCTTGTCGTCCCTGCCGATCAACATCCCATTGTCCACGCGGCGGATGAGCGCCGTATGCGCGGCGAATCCGACCGCTATGAGCTAGTGCTGCTGCGCAAGGACAACACCCGTCTGCCCGTACAGATAAGCGGCAGCCCGCGCTTTGAGGAAGGGCGCTACGTCGGCTGGCTGGCCGTCTTCACCGACATCAGCGAGATGAAACGCGCCAACGAGGCGCTACAGGTCGCTTTTGAGACGTTGCAGGAGGTAGATCGCCTCAAGACCATTATGATCCAGAACATCTCACACGAGCTGCGCACGCCGCTGACCTACATTGTGGGGTACACCAGCCTTCTGCTGGAAGAAGCGCCGGACATAGAGCCGCTCACCGAGGCCCAGCGCCACATCTTGAACATCATGGCGGAGCAATCCCAGCGCCTGCGCCGCCTTATAGACCGCATCACAGCGCTGGAGCGCATCGGCGAGGGGGTGCTGGAACCGGAACAGACGGACCTCGCCCTTCTGCTGGAGCGCAGCGTGGAGGCGGCGCGGATCGTGGCCGCTGCTGCCCACATCACGCTGACACTGCAGATAGCCGCTCCCCTTCCGCCGGTATATGTCGATCCGTTGGCGATTCAGCAAACACTTGACGATCTGCTCTCCAACGCCATCAAGTTCACGCCCGGCGGTGGCCAGGTGACGGTGCGTGCCTGGGCGGCTGAAGGCAAAGTCCATGTGGCGGTGACGGACACGGGCATCGGCATCCCACCGGAGGAGCAGGAGCGCATCTTTGAGCGCTTCTATCAGGTGGATGCCTCGCCGAGCCGCCGCTTCTCCGGCGTAGGACTGGGGCTGGCGATCTGCAAGCAGGCCGTCGAGGCGCACGGCGGGCGTATTTGGGTGCAAAGCAGTCCGGGCAAAGGGTCCACCTTCACTTTCACCTTGCCGCTGATCGCTGTCAGCTAGGCGGCAGAACAGCAAAAAAACGCCCTTCTCCACTTGGTGAAGAAGGGGCTGAAGGCCGCACAATTGTGCCCTCCACTTACACTGAGACGGGATCGCTGAGGAGTGCCTCTAATCTGTCGTGCAGGCGTGCGAAGATCGCTGCCAGCGGCAGATGTTGTGGGCAAGCCTCCTGACACATGCCGCACCCGGCGCAAGCGGCCAGCCAGTTTGTCACAGCCTCGCGGGTGGGTATTCCGGTGTGCAATTGGGGGTCGCTGCTGGCGATGGGGCAGGCCAAGATACACTCGCGGCAGGGGGCACAGTCTATGAGGTGAGCGAGGAGTGCTTCCACATCGGCGGCCAGATCGGTGTGCAGCGCCTCCAGAATGCGCCGGCGGACATGCTCGCGGCGGGCGACGGTAGCCGCCAGCACACGCTGATGCTGGCCGATAAGCGCCGCCGGAGCAGGGCCATCGGTGAGGGATGCCAAATTGAGGCGCCCTGCCGTCTCCTCATCCCGCGCGGTGAGCAGGATCACTTGACGGGTGGGCAAGCCCAGCAGGTCAACGGTGAGGTGAACTCCCTGCGGCATGGGATCGGTGCATAGACGGCAGGCCAAGCGATAGCGGTAAACCGCCACGCCGCCCTGCCGTACAAACTGCAAGGCCTCACGGACGAGCGGCTCGGCGCCGCCGCGCCAAGCGAAGTCTTCCGCGCTGAAAGTCCCCACACAGTCCACACCGACGATCAGCAGCCGCTCCGTCGCAAGCGCCTCACGCGCAGCCACTTCACGTAGGGCGCGGATTTCACAGGGGCGCAGCACCACACCTAAGGCGTGATCGGGATGGGCCTTGAGGTACTGCGCAGCCAATCCGGCGGCGTTGACCATCATCAGCGGTGCAAAGGGGTCCAGGTCGCCCATCTGCGCCGCATCGTGCAGAACGCGCGGCTCCACGGAGGGAAGCTCGCCCACCCGCAGCGGTGCAAGCAGCGCATCCAGCCCTGCGGTGCGAAACAACGCACCTAGAAAACGCTGAGTCGCCGCCAGCGGGTCACCGTGCGTTTTGAGCATCCAATGGCTCGTCATCGTGTCATCTCCTTGCCGCTCCGCTGCGGGGATCGCTACCCACTTCACCCTCTCTTTTTCCCCAAAGGGGCGGGGACAGGGGTGAGGTCCTGATTCGCAACAGAGCGCCTCCTTGACCAGAGGCCCGATCACTCAGGCCTTCAGTCGGCTGGCCAGTACTTCGGCTATATCCAGCACTTGAATCTGCTCGCCAACGCCTTTGGAGCGGATAGCATCGTCAAACATAAGCAGGCAGTAAGGGCAAGCGGTCGCTACTACATCCGCTTTTATGCCCAGTGCATCGGCGAGGCGAACGTGGTTGATGCGTGTCTCGGCGTCGGTCTCCATCCACATCTGCCCACCGCCGCCGCCACAGCAGAAAGTATTGGCACGACTGCGGGCCATCTCCACACGCTGCACACCGACCCCGTCAAGCAGGCGGCGTGGTTGGGCATAGATGCCGTTGTAGCGTCCCAAATAGCACAAGTCGTGGTAGGTCACCCGCTTCCCCGCGATGGGAGATTCAAGCCCCTTGCCCGACCCGTTGAGAGGCAGGCGCGGGGCGATCTCCGCCAGCAGCTCGGTGTAGTGCAGCACCTCAAAGTTGCCGCCGAATTGCGGATATTCGTTCTTGAGCGTGTTGTAGCAGTGCGGGCACTGCGTCACGATGCGCCTGAAGCGGTATGCTCCCAGCGTCTCAATATTCTGCTGGGCCAGCACCTGAAAGAGGTACTCATGCCCCAGACGTCGCGCCGTCTCACCGCAGCACGCCTCCGCATCACCGAGGATGGCGAAGTCAATGCCTGCCGCCGTAAGCAGGCGGGCAAAGGCCTGGGCTGATTTCTTATTGCGGTCATCGTAGGCCGCCGCGCAGCCGGTGAACCACAGCACGTCGGTCTCTTGGCCGGGTTGCAGGATGCGGACCTCCGTCCCCTCGGCCCAAACGGCGCGGTCGGGTGCGGGCAGCCCCCAGGGGTTGCTCTGCCGCTCAATGTTGCGCAGGGCCAGCGCCGCCGAGTTCGGCACTTTGCCGGTGGTCAAGGCGCTGTAGCGGCGCAGGTCAACAATCTCCGCCACCGGATTGACGAAGGCCGGGCATAGGGAGAGGCAGGCGCCGCAGGTGGTGCAGTACCAAGGGGTATCTTCGCCCAGCCGCTCATCAAGTGCGGCCTGCGCCCCGTTGGCGCGGCCCGTGATAAGCGTCTCCACCATCGCCCCCCGCAGGGCCTGAATGAAGGCGCGCGGTGAGAAGGGCATCCCTGCATTGGCCGCCGGGCAGGCTTCCTCACAACGGCCACAGCGCACGCAGGCGTCGAAGGAGAGCAGCTGTTGAGAGGTAAAGGCCGCTACTTCACCCACGCCCAATACCTCGGCTTCCTCAATATTCTCGATGGGCGTCAGCGCAGCAGGTTTTTGCAGCGGGCGCACGATCACATTGAGGGGCGCAGTGATAAGATGGCGCAGCTTGGTGAAGGGAATACTGGCGGCAAAGGTCAAGGCTACCCCCATGTGTGCCCAGAACAGCACGCCGTGCGCATTCCACGCCGCTTGGGGCGTCACGCCCAGCGCGGCGAACAGCCCCGCCACCGCATTCCCCAGCGGCGACCAAGCCGCCCAAGGCGGGGCAACGGCGCGGATGCGCAGCCCCTCGGTGGAGAAGCCCAACAGGGGGATGAGAAACAGCAGCACGATGGCATACCAGTCATCCCAGCGCGTTTCCAGCGTTTTGGGGCGCAGCACTAGCCGCCGAAAGGCGGCCATCAGCACGCCCAGCAGGATGGCAGCACCGGCCAGGTCCATGATCAGTTCGTAGGCGAGGTAGGCATCACCGCGCGGGAACTGTAGCTCCACAAAGGGCACAAAGAGCTGCATCTGCATGAGGTTGATGGCCGTCCCCACCACTTGGATGACCATCCCCCAGAAGATGAGCATGTGCATCACGCCGGCGTAGGCTTTGCGTAGGACGCGCACCTGCGCCAGCACGTGCACAAAGAAATCGCGCAGGCGCGGCCATACTTTGCCGGATGGGATGACAAGCGGTCTCTGCGTAGCGACGATCTCGGCTTGGAGGGTTTCGGTGGTCATGCTTGCTCACCTCCGATGGTGATCTGGCCATCATCGGCAACCGTGACGGGGATGGCATCCAGAGGGCGTGGCGGCGGCCCGGCGATCACCGAGCCATCGGCGGGGTCAAAGAAACCGTCATGGCAGGGGCAAGCGATCTGGCCTGTGTCGGGGTTCCATGCCACAATGCAGGCGAAATGGGTGCACACCGCCGAATAGGCCCGCACGCCATCCGGCAGGCGGATGACCAGCGCCGGATAGCGGCCAAAAGGCACCGTTTTGGCCGTGCCGACAGGCAGATCGTCCAGCGAGCCGACCGGCACCGGCTCGGAGGGTGTTTCCTCAAGGTGTTTGGGATACAGATAGGCGATGATGGGGATGATCACCGCCGAGAAGCCCGTCACCGTCGCCGCCCAAGCCGCAACCTTCATGAAATCGCGTCGGGACATGGCCATATTCAGCTTACCTCCCCCCAGATGGTCAAGGCGATGATGGCAGCCATGATCAGCACAGCGGCAATGATGCGCCGCCTGCGCGCTCGCTGCGGATCGCCGCGCACACGGTCAATGAAGGGCCACAGCATCAGCACCAGCACCCCCACAATGGGGATCAGCACCCCCACCGTTTTGGGCACCAACTTCAAAATCTGATAGAGGAAGAGAAAGTACCATTCCGGTTTGGTATGCGGCGGCGTGACCATGGGATCGGCGGGGGCCTGCAGCCCCACCGGAAAGAACTGCCCCAGCACGCCGATGACAATGAGCACGAGCAGCACGCCCCCCGCCACGAGCGCCTCGGTACGCACGTGATCGGGGTAGAAGGGGATGCTCTCTGGCTTCTGTTTGCTCTGATCGGTGGTGGTCATGTCGCTTCCTCCCGGCTTATAGCGGATCGGCAATGCCCTGCCGCCGCACCATCAGGAAGTGCAGCCCCATGAGGATGACAGTGATTACCGGCAGCACCAGCACGTGCGTGGCGAAGAAGCGGCTCAGCGTCTGCTCGGTGACGGACCATCCGGCGCGTAGAAAGACCAACGCCAGTGGGCCGATGTCGGGGATGCCGCCTGCGATCTCCGTGCCGACGGTTGTGGCCCAATAGGCACGCTGATCCCAGGGCAGCAGGTAACCGGTGAAGCCAAAGGCCAACGTCATGATGAGCAGCAGCACGCCGCCTACCCAGTTCAGCTCACGCGGGGGGCGATAGGCGCCGGTGATGAAGACGCGCAGCATGTGGGCAATGCACATCACGATCATGCCGTTGGCCGCCCAGTGGTGGATGGCGCGGATGGCCGCTCCAAAGCGCACCTCGTTCTCAATGTACTGGATGCTGGCGTAGGCCGCTTCGGGGGTGGGCTTGTAGTAGACGGCCAGCAAGATGCCTGTCACGCCCTGCACCACAAACAGCAGGGCGGTGATCCCCCCAAGGCAGTAGAACCACTTAAGCGCGTGGGCAGGCACCGGCTTGCGCAGCACCTTCTCCAGCGGCTTGCGGATATCGTAGCGCTCATCCACCCAATCCACAGCACGCACGGTGAGCGGCTTCCAGGGGCGGCGCGTGACCCACGTGCTGGCGCTGCGGTACACCCCAAAAGCAAAGAGCAACCCTGCTACGCCGAACAATCCCCAGCGCGAGACGGGTGTCCACAGCCCCTTGTCCTCTCCGGCGAGGTGGCAGTGTAGACAGGTGTCGCGCTCAACGGCGGGCGGCGGGGTGATCTCTTGGCTGATGGGGGAAGCAAGAGCAGCAGGGGCATCGTCGGACATCTGGCTGTGGGCAGGCAGGGGCACAAACATGAGGATCGCCAAGGCAACGAACGCCAACAAGGCCGGCACCAGCAGTCTGCGGGGAACGACACTCATGGGCGACCTCCCGTAAAAGGCGATGTCTGACGGGGAGCAGGGTGCGGCAAGCGGGTGAGGTCAGCGGTGACTTATTGTTCAATATATCACAATCTGCCGTCAGGAAAAACGCCCGCCTGCTCCCGTCACGGGTCACAAACTACCGACCGGTCGGTAGTTTTAGTATAAATCCACTCGGGAATCTAGTCAAGGCCGCAGGGAGAGGATAGCGAGGTTAGGGGATGAGGTTTGGGGGAAAATGGATTATCATTGCTACCGTCAAAGGCCCTCGTTGAGGAGGGGGCTGACGCTGAAAGGAAGGAATCTCCTATGCACGTGGTGAAAACCGTTGAAGACGTGCGCTCCATCCGTTGGGCCGACCCTACCCTGACGTGGGGCTTCGTGCCCACCATGGGTGCCCTCCATGAAGGACACCTCTCGCTGGTGCGCCGCGCCCGTGCCGAATGCGACCGTGTGGCGGTGAGCATCTTCGTCAATCCTATCCAGTTCAACAACCCCGCCGACCTCGCCACCTATCCCCGCACCTTGGAACGCGACTGCGCCCTGCTGGAAGCCGAGCGCGTGGACCTCGTCTGGGCGCCGGACGAGGCTATCATGTACCCTCCCGACTTCCAGACCTATGTCACGGTGGAAAACCTCACGCAGCCGCTGGAAGGCGCACATCGCCCCGGCCATTTTCGCGGCGTGACGACCGTCGTCGCCAAGCTGTTTAACGTGGTGCAGCCGCACCGCGCCTATTTCGGCCAGAAAGACGCCCAGCAGGCCCTTGTCGTCAAGCAGATGGTGCGCGACCTGGCCTTCAACCTTGAGATCGTCGTCTGCCCCATCGTGCGCGAGGCGGACGGACTGGCCCTGTCCAGCCGCAACGTGCGTCTCAATCCCGCCGAGCGCAGCGCCGCGACCGTGCTCTCTCGCGCGCTCCGCGCCGCCGTTGCCGAATGGGAAGCCGGACGGCGCGATGCTGATCACCTGCGCCGCACCATGGCCGAGGTGATCGCCGCCGAGCCGCTCGCCCGTGCCGAATATGTCAGCGCTGCCGATCCGCACACGCTAGAGGAACTGCACGGCGAGGTGGAATGCGCCCTGCTCAGCATGGCCGTGTTTGTCGGCGAGACGCGCCTGATTGACAACATGACCGTGGGCTACGATCCGAGCGCTTAAAAGGGAGAATCCCCCATGTTGCTTGCGATTGACATCGGCAACACCAACATCCATTTCGGCCTTTACGACCGCACCGCCGGCGAGTGGTGCTGCTCGTGGCGGGCGCGTACCGTGCATCACAAGATGGCCGACGAGTACGCCGTGCTGCTGCGCAACTTCCTGCAGGAGCGCGAGTTCTCCTTTGCCGACGTCAAGGCCGTTGTGATGGCCAGCGTTGTGCCGGCGCTCACCCAACCCTTTGTTGACCTCTGCGAGCGCTACCTCAAGCGCACGCCCCTCAACATCCGCTCCGGCATCACCGAGGCTGGGGTGCGCTTGTTGCTTGACCAACCCACCGCCGTCGGCGCGGATCGCGTGGCGAATGCCGCCGCTGCCAAGTACCTTTACGGTGGCCCGGCGATCGTGGTCGACTTCGGCACCTCCACCAACTTCGACGTGCTCAACCGCGAAGGCGATTATCTAGGCGGGGCGATTGCCGTCGGCATCGGCCTTGCACATGACGCACTGGTGAGCCGCGCTGCCCAGCTCTACAAAGTGGAGCTCGTGCCGCCGCCCTCGGCCATCGGACGTAACACCGTCCATGCTATGCAGAGCGGCCTCTTCTTGGGCTATGTGGCAATGATCGAGGGGCTGATCGCTCGCATCAAGGCCGCGTTGGAAGCGCCGGAGGCCCGCGTGATCGCCACCGGCGGGTTGGCCCCGCTCTTCCGTGAGCATATCCCGGCCATTGACGAGATTGCGCCCAACCTCACGCTGGACGGTCTGCGCATTATCTGGGAGATCAATCAGGCACAGGGCTAGGGCTTACTCCCCACCGCAGGCTCAGTACGCTTGCCGGCATCACTTGCTCAGCTCCTCCGACGGGTAGATTTTCTCCGGCGGGTGGCGGCGTTTGGGGCGCTCGATCAGCTCCAGCGTCACACCCAGCAGGTCTTCCGTGTCCAGATAGGCATAGTAGCCATCGCCGTCGGGGCCAAAGCCCGCCCCTTCCATGATCACCCTCAAGCCTGCCGTGCGGGCCTGCTCCAACGCTACCTGCATGTCTTCCACCAACAATCCTAGATGTTGCACCCCGTACCCATGCTCGCGCACAAAGTCGGCGTAGATCGTCTCGCCCTCTTGGAGTTCGATCAGTTCTATGCGCGTGGGACCGGCGTAAGCCAGCGCAATGCGGAAGCGGTGATCAGTGGGTTGGCCATAATAAGTCATGTGCTTAAGCAGCGGCCTGCCGTAGGTGTAGAAATGCCAGGGGCCGATGCCGAACAGCCGCCAGTAGCCCTCAACAGCGTGCTCCAGATCGGGGACAACGATGGCGATCTGCGCCACGCCGTTCTGCAGAAAGGGCAGCGATGGGGCAGCAGAGGGCAGTCGCTGGATCATGGGATGGCCTCCGTCTTGTTTGCCGGGCGCTATGCGCCTCATTATGGCCGCTCCAAGCAAGAGCGCCACCTGTAAGGGGTGGCGCTCTTGACGTTGCGGCTACTTTGTCACAGCAGGCCGCGCAGCAGCGCAGCGAGCGGTTGAGCCTCAACCACCAGCGGGCGCGGCGTGAAGATGAGGATGAAGACGATCAACATCACCACGCCCAACGCCTTGCGTCCGCCGTCTAGATCGGTGATTTCATCCAGCACCGGCGCATGACGGCGGAGCAAGAAGACAATGAGGAAGATCCAAATCCACCAGCCGCTCCACCCGAATCCAAGGTCCACAATGCCCGCCTCGGCCAGTGAACCAGCGGCAGCCAGCACCAGCAACACGGCGACGATCGGCCAGCGCACCAGCCGCGCCTTCTCACCGAACAGCCCGTAGAGCACATGGCCGCCATCCAACTGACCGATGGGCAGTAGGTTCAATGCCGTGACCAGCAGGCCAGCCCAGGCTGCGAATGCCACCGGATGAATCCATACATCTAGGTCGCCCTGGGGCAGGATGCGCCCAAAGACAAGAAACTTGAGCGCCAAATAGGCGATGGACTGCCCTTCGTGCAGGATGGCCGTACCCACCCCGGGCGGCAGATCGGCCATCACTTCCTCCACGCTCTTCACCTCGGAGAGCATCAGGCCGGCGATCATAATGGGCACGGCGACGATCAGGCCGGCCAGCGGCCCGGCAATGCCGATGTCAAACTGTACGCGGCGGTTAGGTGCCGGCTCACGCATGGCGATCACCGCTCCCAGCGTCCCCAAGATGTTAAAGGGCATGGGGATGAAAAAGGGCACGGTCGTATGCACCTTGTGATGGCGTGCCATCAGATAGTGCCCCATCTCGTGCGTGCCGAGGATGCCCAGCAACGCCAGCGTGTAGAGCAGGCCGGTAAGCAGTGCCTTGCCGAGTTGGGCATCGGTGGGCAGCAGATCAGGGCGGGGGAGGAGTACGGTGTTGCCCGTCACGCGCACAGCCAGCACATCCCAGATGGAAACGTATAGTTCCCCCTGCAGGCCGACAAAGAACACGCTCAACAGGGTGAGGATCAGCAACAAGATGGCCAGCCAAGGGGTGCGGCGTTCGGTGCGACCAAAGACGGTAGGCAGGGCGCGCACCACATCTTGGCCATCCTCGCGGCGCAGATGCGGCGTAAAGCCCAGCGCCTCGAAGCGGGGGCGCAGTTGGGCAAAGGCGCGATCGGCAGGCAACAGTAGGCGCCCGGCGATGCGCAAAGGAACATCCCCCGCGCCCAGCGTGACGCTTTCGATAGCCATTACCTCGGCAACAGCAGCACGCAGCTGATCGGTGGGACCAACGTGCGGCAGATCAAAGGGCTGCTCGGCCATACATACTCCTACATGGGATAGAGGGTGAACCGTTCTCTCCTACGGACGCCCCTGATTGTACCGCACGGCGGAGGTAAGTTGCACGGTAGACAAACTGGACTAAAATGGGGATGGTTATAAGGGCCAGGAGCAAATGTTTCCTGAAAGCTCCCTCTTTGGGCTGTATCGGAAGAAGGGAGGGAACGATGAACCCGGGAAGGAGGATTCCGGCTCGTGTAGTATCTCTTGTGGCGTTGGTGGGTCTGCTGATAGTCCCCACGGCGGCGCAGGCAGCGCCCGAAACCAATTGGCCACAAGGGCTGGCGGAAGCCATCCGCGCCGCGCTTGCGGCCGATGGCCTCATTGAACCGCAGGCCTTTGCCACCCTGCAGCAAGCCAAACTCACCGCCTCTGACGGCCGCTCCTACGACAATTTCGGCCTCTACGTGGCAGTGAGCGGGAACACCGCACTGGTCGGCGCACCGCAGGCCAATGTGGGCGGCTACGTGTACGTCGGTGCGGCTTACGTCTTCGTCCGCAGCGGCACCACGTGGAGCCAGCAGGCCAAACTCACCGCCTCCGACGGCGCCACGGGGGATGTGTTCGGCCACGGGGTAGCGCTGGACGGAGACACAGCGCTGATCGGCGCCCCGGGAGCAGACATAGGCTTACTTTCAAATGCCGGTGCGGCTTACGTCTTCGTCCGCAGCGGCACCACGTGGAGCCAGCAGGCCAAACTCACCGCCTCCGACGCCGCCCCTGGTGACTGGTTCGGCTATTCAGTAGCGCTGGATGGGAATACGGCGCTGATCGGCGCAGACACGGCCAGCCTGCCGGGGAAAACAAGCGCCGGTGCAGCCTATATCTTCAGCCGCAGCGGTACCACGTGGACCCAGCAGGCCAAGCTCACCGCCTCTGATGCTGCCGCCTGGGACCACTTTGGCTACGCTGTGGCGCTGGACAACTACACAGCAGTGATCGGTGCGTATCAGGGAGACAAAGGGGAGACAGCAGACACGGGTGCGGCCTATGTCTTCGTCCCCGGCGCTACCACCTGGATCCAGCAGGCCAAACTCACCGCCTCCGATGCCGCCGCTTACGACTGGTTTGGCGCCTCGGTAGCGGTGAGCGGCGATACGGCACTGGTCGGTGCACCATTTGCCGATGCGGGCGGGAAGAGCACTGCCGGCGCGGCTTATGTCTTCACCCGCAGCGGTACTACATGGAGCGAGCAGGCTAAACTCACCGCCTCCGATGCGAGCGTGGATGACCAGTTTGGCGGCGCGGTAGCAATAAGCACGGCCACGGCGCTGGTCGGAGCCAGAGCGGCTGATGTGGGCGGGCAGGTGGACTTCGGCGTAGCCTATGTCTTCACCCGCAGCGATTCCACCTGGAGCGAGGAGACCCGCTTCACCGCCTCCGACACCACTGCTTCTGACTTCTTCGGCATCGCGGTAGCACTGGACGGCACTACCGCACTGGTGGGGGCAAGTGCAGCCGACGTGGGCGGGCAACCAGATACCGGCGCGGCTTACGCGTTCGTGCTGCTCCCCGAACGGCTGCTCAACGGCAGCATGGAAGACGATACCGACGCCGACAAAGTGCCCGACTTCTGGAAGATCAAATCGCCTTCCGGCAAGTCCAAGCGGAAGTGTGATAACCCCACTGAGGGCAAGTACTACGCTCATCTGGGCGCCTGTGCCGTCGTTCTGCGGAGCACCGGCGCCAAAGAGGTGCTGCAGCAGACCTACACGCCCGCCGGCGGCGGCCTGGCAGGGGATGCTTATACGCTCAGCCTGTGGACGTCGGGCAAGAGCATCCCGGCAAGCGCGACGGCGCGGGCAGTGGTGCAGTTCGCCTACGCGGATGGGACGAAGGGTAAGTTCACATTGAGCCTGCCGGTCGGGACGTACGCCTACCAACAGCTCAGTTTCGGTGTGACAGCTGCCAAGGCCTACACCTCGGTCAAGGTCAAGATCGAGTATGCCGCCTCCGGCGG
>DAOTYL010000063.1:0-1850 GCA_034434955.1 Anaerolineae bacterium
TCTTCCCTCCTCGGTTTTTTCCTTCTGCGGTGTGTCCTCTCCCTTGGGCGGGGCTGAAACGGCAGGTGCTGCTACAACGGGCACCACATCGCCGTGCAGGGCCGCTTTCAGATCACGCACCAGCGCCCCTGCGCTCTGGTAGCGCTGACGTGGGTCTTTGGCCAGTGCGCCCTCTATCACCCGCTGCACCGCATCCGGCAGGTCAGGTCGTAACAACCGCACATCCGGGATGGGCTTGCTGATGTGCGCCATGAGGATGCCCATCGGGGTCGGTGCATCGTAGGGCACGCGCCCCGTCAGCATCTGGAAGAGCGTCACCCCCAGCGCATATACGTCCACCAACGGGGTCACTCCGCCCGGGTCGGCCATCTCGGGCGCCATGTAATGCGGCGTGCCCACAATTCCGCTGCCGGTCAGCTGGGTAGTCGACTCGACTATCTTCGCGATGCCGAAGTCGGTCAGGTAGGCGTCCCCATACTCGTCAAACAGGATGTTGCTCGGCTTCACGTCGCGGTGAATGATGCCCCGCTGGTGTGCGCGATCCAGCGCCCTCCCGATGCGCTCCACTACAAGGGCTGCCTCGTCCAGTGTCAGCGGTCCCTCCTTGAGGCGCTTGGCGAGTGAGCCGCCTGCCATGTAGCGCATCACGAGGAAAGGCTGGCCCTCGTGCTCGTCGATGTCATAGACCGGCACAATCGCCGGATGGTCTAGCGCAGCAACAGCCTGCGCCTCCTTCTCGAAGCGCGCCCGGAAAGTTGGGTCGTATAGGAACTCGCGTGGCAGTACCTTGATGGCCACATCGCGCCGGAAGCGCGGATCGTGGGCGTGATAGACTATCGCCATGCCGCCGCGGCCTAGCTCTGAGAGTATCTGGTAGCGGTCAATGGTAGTTGGAATGCTTGGCATCATTCAGCCTATCTGTGATAGGGGGTGCTGCTCCTATTTACTCCCTCACATGCCACATGGCGGCCGGGATTGCTTCCATTCGGGCGGTTACCAAGTCTGAAGGCTCGTCTGCCACAACATGGCCGTTGATCGGGAGTGAACCTGTATCGCTGACAATTCCAGGCGTACTATCATTCTGCTCCACTAGCCTAACGTCTGTCAAGGCGCTTCGCTGGTAGAGCAGGCCACTTACCCGCAGAACCTCTTGATCTAGCTCATCAACCTTTCCGCTTGCGCGTAGTGCTTGTGGCGGCTTCTTCCTGAGCGAGCCTCCCAGATGGTAGAAAGCCTTCTACTCCACCCAGCCGAACGTGCGCTGTACGGCCTTCTTCCAGCCTGCGTAGAGCCGCTCGCGCTCCTCGGGCGGCATCTGCGGTTGCCAGATACGATCCACCTGCCAGTTGCGGCGCAGCTCGTCCTCGCCCTCCCAAAAGCCAACGGCCAATCCCGCCGCATAGGCCGCCCCCAGCGAGGTTGTCTCGGCTACCCTGGGGCGCAGCACCGGCACGCCCAGAATGTCGGCCTGAAACTGCATCAGCAGCTCGTTGACCACCATGCCGCCGTCAACCTTCAGCGCGGTGAGCGCCACGCCGGAATCGTTGTTCATCGCGTCCAGCACCTCGCGCGTCTGGTAGGCAGTGGCCTCCAGCGCGGCGCGGGCGATGTGTCCGCGGTTCACGTAGCGCGTCATGCCGACGATCACGCCGCGCGCATCGCTGCGCCAGTAGGGTGCAAACAGCCCGGAGAAGGCTGGCACGAAGTAGATGCCGCCGTTGTCCTGCACCGTGCGGGCTAGCGTCTCCACCTCTGCCGATTTCTGGATCAGGCCGAGGTTGTCGCGCAGCCACTGCACCAGTGCGCCGGTGATGGCGATCGAGCCTTCCAGCGCGTAAACGGCAGGCTGC
>DAOTYL010000064.1:0-1772 GCA_034434955.1 Anaerolineae bacterium
GATCTATCTAGCCGAGTCCACCCAGTTGCTCACCCTACGCTATGACGCAGATGCGCTGCCGGTGTTGCCGCCTATGCCGCAGTTTGCTGCGCCTGCAGACGGGCAGGATGAGGTAGCGCTGACCGTCAAGCTCGCCTGGGGGCCGCCACCTGACCCTTGCGACCCCCTCCACTATGATGTGTATCTTGGTCTGAGCAACCCGCCGCCGCTGCTGGGCCGAGCGATCGGCGATCCTGCCTTGGAGGTTGGTGATCTGCTGCCGCTACGTACCTACTATTGGCGTGTGGTGGCTGTGGATCGGCAAGGTGATACGGTTGAAGGGCCGTTGTGGCACTTCACGACCGCTCGCGCCGACTTCGCCGAGATGCTTTTGCCCTCCCCACCGCCTCTTGTCGAGCGTCTGCGGCGCAGCCCCCTTATTCCGACGGTGCTGATCGTGTTTGCGGCAGGGGCTGCGATCACCGCCTGGTTGATATGGCGTATCCGTCGGCAACCTTCATCTCGCAAGCTGCACAACGGCGAGCAAGGTTAGACTTTCCACTGCTATCTGGGGTGTGGTACACTGCGCAGCATGGACGCCATCAAACTCATGAGGGGTACAGCCCCGTTCTACTATGCCGGGGGCGCTATAGGCTGTCTAGTCGTTCATGGTTTCACGGGCACACCGCTGGAGATGCGTTGGCTGGGTCAGCATCTCCATCAGCAAGGATATACTGTTTACGGTCCTCGGCTGGCCGGTCATGCTACCACTCCACACGACCTCGCTCGCGTGAATTGGCGCGAGTGGTACGCGGATGTGCTGGCAGGCTATGAGATGCTGCGCAACCAGTGCAGCAAGGTCTTTGTTATGGGACTTTCTATGGGTGGAGCGCTGTCGCTGCTTCTAGCCTCCCGTGAAGCAGTGGACGGCGTTGTTACCATGTCCGCTCCCATGGAAATTAAGGATTGGCGTGCTCCGCTATTTCCCCTGATCGGCCTCTTCGTCAAAGTGGTGTCTAAGGGCTATCCTCCCCCGCAAGAGGACCCTTTCCAGCAGCGTGTGCTGGCCGAGCAACGCCGTCGCGGCGAGGAACCGATCGGACATATTAGCTACCGTGAATGGGTCATTCCGGCAGCAGAGCAACTGCTGAAGATGCTGCGCGAGGTGCGCCGTAGCCTTCCATATATCACTGCGCCTGCTCTGCTGATCCACTCACAGGCGGATAATATTGTGCCGTTGGAGAACCTTTATCATATCCGCGAGCGGATCGGCAGTCGGGAGAAGGATGTGCTGCTCCTCCAACATAGTGACCACTGTGTGACAGAGGACACAGAGCATCCTGTTGTCTTTGAGGCTATCACTCACTTCGTTGTTAGACACAGCCGATGTTAGGGTATCTGCACCGCAATCACCGCCTGCTGATGCTGGCTCTCTTCATCTGGGCGCTGGGCGAGGGCATCTGGTACGTCAACCTGCGCCAGCTTTACCTTGTGGAACTGGGTGCCACAACCGCTCAGGTCGGCGTGGCGCTGGCGCTGGAGGCCGTCGCCCGTGCGCTGTTGCCCATCCCTGCTGGCTATCTGTCCGACCGCTTCGGCGCGCGCACAATCATGATCTCCTCATGGTTCCTGGGGATTGTGGGGACCCTCGTCGGCGCACTGGCGCGGACTTGGCAGATGTTTGTGCCCGGCTTGGTGATCTACGCCATGTCTGCTTTTGCCGTGCCCTCGCTGAACGCCTACTCGATCCACAGCATGGTCGATCGCAAAGCCCCTGGCGCAGCCGAGCGCGT
>DAOTYL010000065.1:0-3521 GCA_034434955.1 Anaerolineae bacterium
GAGAACGCGGACCCGATCCACGACTTCGCCCACGTGATGCGCGTCGTTCGGTTGGCCGATCGTTTGGCCGTGTTGGAGGGAGCCGACCGCGAGGTGGTGCGCACAGCCGCCCTGCTGCATGACATCGCTCGCCTGGGGGACGATAGCTACGCCCTGCAATCCGATGCCGAATCCGACCATGCTCTGCTGGCTGCCCGCGAAGCTCGCCGCATTCTGGCTGGCGCAGATCCGGCCTTCGTGGAAGCCGTTGTGCATTGCATTGAGGCACATCGTTTCCGCAATGACATCGTGCCGCAGACCATCGAGGCTAAAGTGCTGTTTGATGCGGATAAGTTGGATGCTATCGGGGCTGTTGGTGTCGCACGGGCCTTCGCTTACGGAGGAGCACTGGGGCAACCCCTGTGGGGGGAGGTTTCCCCTGAATACTCGCCCGGCCGCAGCGACGAGCCGCACACGCCCCATCACGAATATCACGTTAAGCTCAAGCACATCAAGGATCGCCTCTACACTGCCAGTGGCCGCCGTCTGGCCGAGGAGCGTCACCGCTTCATGGTAGCGTTTTTTGAGCAGATGGCCGCCGAGATTCAGGGCCTGCGATGAGCACCACCCCCGAAAGTACACCCCCGACAGGCAGCGGGCGCTCCATCTTGTCCCGCCTGCGACGTATCCGGTGGCGCAAGATAGGGCTGTTTGTGGGCAGCTTGATGCTTTTTATCCTAGGGCTGGAAACTATGCGCACTGGCGCACGCGGTTTGGCCCCCCTTATCACCGGCTTGTTGCAGGTCAGCAATCCTGTCAACAGCCTAGGCTTCGGCTGGTTATTTGCCTATGCGGTAATGAGCGGATCGCCGGTGGCTGCTGCCTCACTGACGTTCTTTGACGCCGGACTGATCGATCAGGTCGGTGCTTTCGCCATGATCACCGGTTCCCGTTTGGGTGCCTCGCTGGTGGTGCTCTTGATCGGGGCGATCTATATGCTGCGCGGCCATGAGCGCCTCGCCAGCTTAGCTACCGGCGTGCTGGCGCTATCTGTGACAGCTTCCATCTACTTGCCCGCCCTGCCGTTGGGTTATCTGATGATGACCTCCGGTGTGCTCGATGGTTTGATTCCCTTCAATCCCCAGGGGGCGCTGATCTCGCTGATAGATGTGGTCTTTGGCTTGCCGGTGGCCCTCGCCGGCCGCCTGTTGCCGGAGTGGATGGTGTTCTTGCTAGGGCTGGGGGTGATTATCGCCAGTTTCAATCTACTTGACCGCGCCCTGCCCAACTTTAGCCTCAAGGAGAGCGCCTTTGGGCAAATAGCCCGCTTGCTTTACCGACCCATTGTTACCTTCTCGCTAGGTTTCGGCCTGACGCTGCTCACCATGAGCGTCTCGGTTTCGTTGGGGCTGCTTGTGCCGCTCTCGGCGCGTGGCTACATCCGGCGCGAGAACCTTGTGCCGTACATCATGGGATGCAATGTCTCAACCTTCATTGACACCCTTATCGCCGGTTTGCTGTTGGGCAACCCTAAAGCGGCTGTTGTTGTGTTGGCCGAGATGTTGAGCATCTTGATCATCTCGTTGATTGTCTTGCTGTTCTTCTTTCCCGCCTACGAGCGTGCCGTACTGCGCTTTGTGATCGCTGTGACGCGCACCCGCAAGCGCTTGATCGCTTTCCTGATCGCCATCTTTGCGTTGCCGATAGCGTTATTGTTCGTGAGGTGACGACCCGTAAGGGTGATATCTATCAGGTGGTGCCATGCGAATCTTGGTCGCAAGTGATGGTTCCGAATGTGCCCGCGAGGCGGCGCTCTACGCTTGCCACTTCGCCCGTCCTGCACAGGCCGAGGTTGTACTGCTGGGCGTAGTTGAGAAGCCTCAAACCGAGCCGACGTTGCGTAGCGCTCTCGACGCTCTACGTGAGGAGATCGTTCGGCAGGGCGTTGGCGAATGCGCCGTTAAAATCCGCCACGGTGAGCCTCACCTGCAAATTTTGGCTGAGACAGAGGAGCGCTTCTACCATCTTACGCTGGTGGGAGTAAGAGGGCAGCGCCATCTACTCCCCTTCGTCGTCGGTGGAACGGCCATGCGTCTTGCTCAGCACATCCGCTCGCCACTTCTCGTCGTCGCCCGTGCACGCCCGGCCATCCGCAAGATGCTGATCTGCACCAGTGGCGAGCAGCCCGCCGAGAACAATGCTGTGGTCGGCGGGGCGCTGGCAGCTTTGATCGGTGCTGAGGTGACGGTGCTGCACGTGATGTCCCAAATCCCCTTAACTCTCGACGCTAAAGTGGAAGACCTAGAGCGCAGCGCCGCCGAGCTGATCGCCAGCGGAGCGCGGGAGGGGCTTCATCTCCAACGCCTGCTGGAGATACTTGAGGCGCATGGCGTAGAGCGCACCCGCAGTGTTCCTAAAGTGCGTCATGGGTTAGTGATCGATGAAATCCTCAGCGAAGTGCGTGAGGGAGATTACGATCTGATTGTACTCGGTGCACGGCCGGTATTGGAGGGCCAATCATGGTGGCAGTGGCGTGCGCTGTTTCTGGAGAACATCCCTAATCATGTCCTCACACACACACGCCGTCCGGTGCTGGTGGTGCGCCCGGTGGATTGGGCGGAGTGGCGATTTTAAGTAGCAGCAGTGCCCCGTGCCAGCTGCCAGTAGCCCATCTGCGAGAGCGCCCGCACCTGCTCGGCAGCGCGATATGAACTGCGCACCAGCGGGCCGCTCTCCACCCATTTGAACCCCAGCTCCTCCAGACCAATGCGCTTCAGCTCGGCGAACTCCTGGGGGTGATAGTAGCGTGCCATCGGCAGGTGCTGCCGACTGGGCTGGAGGTATTGCCCGATAGTGAGGATATCCACGCCCAGCGATGCCAGATCGCGCATGACTTCCACCACTTCATCAAAGCGCTCGCCTAATCCCACCATGATGCCACTCTTGGTCAGCACCAGCGGATTCATGCGCTTAGCGTTGCCCAGCGTGGCCAATGCCCACTCATAGCGATCCTGCGGCTGCACTTTCTTGAACAGGCGGGGCACGGTCTCCACGTTGTGGTTGAGGATCTCCGGCTGGGCATCCATCACGATGCGCAGCGCTTCCGGATCGCCTTTGAAGTCGGGGATCAATACTTCAATGGAACAGCCCGGGTGAATCTGGCGGATGCGGCGGATCACCATGGCGAAGATCGGTGCGCCGCCGTCTTTGCGCTCGTCGCGGTTGACGGACGTGATGACCACGTGGTCAAGATTCATAGCCTTCACCGACTGCGCCACGCGGTCTGGTTCGCGCCAGTCAAGGGGCTGAGGGCGCCCCGTCTTGATGTCACAAAAGCCGCACGAGCGCGTGCAGATATCGCCCATCATGAGGAAGGTGGCCGTGCCTTTGCCCCAGCACTCGCCGATGTTAGGGCACATTGCCTCCTCACAGACAGTGTGCAGCGCCTTGCTGCGCATCAGCAGGCGCACCTGTTCGTAGGTCTCGCCGCCGGGTGCACGCACGCGGATCCACTCCGGGCGGCGTTGCGGTCTCGGCAAGGC
>DAOTYL010000066.1:0-2170 GCA_034434955.1 Anaerolineae bacterium
CGTCTCCCCTGGCGCTGCGCTCCCCGTGCTGACGGTGTAGCCCAGTAGCTCCACATGTCCGGCAATAGGCAAGGGCAGCGCCACCGCCGGAAACTCTACAGTGGAGGGCGGCGGTGTATGGGGGGCCTGCACCATCCACACGTGATAGCGCGGTGATCCGTCACTGCGGCGGGCGGTGTAGTGCGGCGGGCCGAGTTCCACGAGCGGGGGGATGTCCGATGGCAGCAGCAACCACCCTCTACCGCCGGGGAAGGGCAATGTCTGCTGGCAATCGAAGGGGAAGACACGCAGTGCCTCAACGCCGGTCAGATCGACAAGTGCTGCGGTGCTCTCGGAGGGGGCGGGTACGGCGCATTGAGCAAACCAGGCACCCTCTTCCTCGCCGGTGGGGAGGAAAGGCAGCACTTCGTAGATGTAGATGCTGTGGCCGATCCGCGCAAGGGGCTGGCGGCTGCGGAAGTAGGCATAGGTATCGTGTATGGCCTCTGAAATACCAACGAGGTGAGTGGCACTGATGGCATACAGCCCAGGCGCAGGGTTAAGGGGGTGAAACTCGGCGCGGGGAGCACTTTCGGGCAGGGGTGGGTCGGTAGGGAGCGCAAGGTAGTCAATGCCGTAGTAGGCGGGATCGGCTTGCCCATAGTAGGCTAAATAGACCGCCCCTACACCGCGCTGCTTGAGGTAGCGTGCCAACGCGGGAAGGTCCTGCCCCCAGTCCAGGTTGGAGCCGGCGAGCACACGGACACCGCCATCCGGCCCACCGGCAACAAAGTTGAAGAAGGCCAGGTAGTCGGGGAAGACCCACAGGTTGGCGGCCAGTAGCCAGATGACGAGTAGCCCCACAAAAGCCCGCCTCGGCCAGCCCATGCGCTTTCTGGGGTTCAGGAGCCGGGCGGCGAATAGGTAGAGCAGCGGCAGGATGGGCAGCAGATAGCGCATAACGGCGCCGATCGGGATGAAGAAGGCAACGGCAACGAACAGCGCGGCGGGGAAGAGTAGCTCCCACTCGCGGGCAGCCACACCACGCGCCGCAGCGACTGCGCCTGCCGCCAACAGCAGGAGGATAGTCGCCAGCGGCTCTTTGACGCCTAGTGTGATGAGATCGTCATACCACCAGCCGGTTTGCGAGAAGCGCCCCAATAAGTAAGCACGGTGACCGTCACCGCCTGATGCGAGGAAGCGGGTCAGCCCGTCCAGATAGCCCCCTGCCTGCAACGGATGCAGCGGGAAGCGGTACGTTGCCCAGAGCACCAGCAGGCCGATGAGGCCCATCGCCAGCAGCGCTAACGCTGCCTTCAGCAGCGAGCCGAGGCGCCCCTTGCCCGGCGCTTCGCGCTGCCACACTGTCCAGAACGTCATAAGGCCCAACGTAGGGGCGAGCAGGAGCGCCGAGAATTGAGCCGCGAGCGCCAGCCCGAAAAGGATGCTGCTTCCCACCAGCCAGCCGACTGTGCGGCGGCGCAGATAGCATCCCCAGGTGTAGAGTGCGGCAACGTAGAACGCCGCCGCGCCGAGGTCGCCGCTGGCAAGACCGGCGTAGGCCAGCACATTCGGCGAGAGGGCCAAGAGCGCCAGCGCCAGCGCAGCGCTCCAGGGGCTGTGCATCTCGCGGCCCCAGCGCCACACCAGCGCCCCCAGCAGAATGGCCAGCCAGACGGTCGTCATGCGGGCCAGAAAAACTACCCGTCCGGCGTCAATGTCCTGCCGCCAGAGGAGCTCGCGGCTGAAGTTCACCGCGTTGCGCTCATCCCAGCCCGCGAGGCGGTGCGGATCGGGCAGGCCCGGCTCCAGCAGGACGCCCAACCCACCGATCTGGCTCATCAGTGGAGGGGAAACAGCGGGGAGCATCTGGCCGGTGCGCCAGAATGCCCAGCCGCGTGCGATGGATGGCCCCTCGTCTAGGGTGGGGGATTTCTGCACCATACTGCCGATGGCAAGGGCAAACAGGAGCACAAGCAAGAGCGCGGCCAACAGGTAGTGGCCGCTTGGATGAGAGCGAGGGCGTAAGGATACGGCCGCTTGTGGATCGGTGGGCGCTTGGGCCATCAGAGACCTCTTGGGATGCCTCCCTTAGCCTGTGGGGTGTTGGCTCGGCGCGAAGGAATGGTCAACACCTGCCCTATGGTGTAGGCAGTGTAACATCATCGCACGGGGCTGACAAACCGAAGCA
>DAOTYL010000067.1:0-7275 GCA_034434955.1 Anaerolineae bacterium
AATCGGACGATGGTAGGCGCGGTCGGCCAGCCCTACACGCTCAAGGAGCGCCAGCGCCCGCTCGCGGCGCTGACGGCGCGGCACGCCCGCAAAGCGCATGGGCAGGGCCACGTTTTCCAATGCCGTCATACTGGGCACCAAGTTGAACGACTGAAAGACAAAGCCTACTGTGCGGCGACGGTACAGCGCCAGCAGATTCTCGTTCAGTTCGTCCAGGCGCTGTCCGTCCACCTCAATTGTGCCCGCCGTGGGCCGATCTAGGCCGCCGATGAGCGTCAGCAGGGTGCTTTTGCCGGAGCCGGAAGGCCCCATCACCACCGTCAAGCTGCCGACGGGAATGTCCAGATCGACGCCTGCCAGCGCATGGACTGCCGCCCGCCCCATCTGAAAGACCTTGTGCACCCCCCGCACACGGACGAACGGTTCGCCATCTGAGGGGGCCGAGAAGTTCTTGCCGCTCACAGTGTCGTCCGCACTCCGATCAGAAGAAGAAGGGCCGCATGATGGTCATGTTCGCAACCTGTGCCCCTAGATAGCCCAGCAGGGCTTGCATGGCCAGGACCAGCAACAGGACTGCCACCACGCTGCCCCACGTCCGCACACGCGAAAGGCCGGCATCGCCTGCCCGTGCGCCGGTGACGATCAGCGCAGCGTGCCAGATCAAGTAGATATCCACCAGTGCCAGCAGTTTGGCCAAAAAGAGGCTGAAGCCGGTGGCATCGGGGGCGATAAAGCCGGAAAGCCCGGGATAGGTAATCGTGCGGTTGCTGATCAGCATGGCGGCGATGCGCACCAGATCGCGCACCGCAAAAGGCAGCGCTGCCCAGGCCACGATATTGGAGGTAGTCTGGGTGCTGGCGCGTCCGCCCTGCAGGGTGAGGACGAGGTGGATCATCCCGCTGACAATCAGCCAGCCGATCCAAACGCCCAGCACGCTGCCGATGGCCGGGAAGACGAAGACGAACACCGGCCCGCTGGTGGCCTGCATAGCCTGCATGTACTGCGCCTGCTGTTCTGGGCTCCAGTATTGGAAATCGGGCGGCGGGGTGATCTGTCCGGCCATAGGATCGGCCAGCCGGATGAAGCCGGCAACGACCACACGCAGCACAGCGGTGAGGCTGAGCAGCAAGATCGCCGTCAGCCATACGCCGCCGCTTTGGGCTGCGATGCGTCTGAATGTCTCACGGGGGCGCGTCAGCGTAGGCAGTACCCACTCAAGGTGAAACGGGCGCGGGCGTTCAGCAGGGAGAGTGGCACTCTCGTTCATAGTTGCTCGCGCTCCTTTTCTGCTCGGGAATGCCAATAGTATAACGTTATTGCCCTGGGCAGCGGTTCCAGTGTTGGCCTTGTCAAGGCCGTTTTTGATTGTAGCGTCGGCCTCACCCAGAACATGACGCGGACCTGTCAATTGCCTGTCATGGCCTGCGTGCGGGTCAGGCTCACCCCCGTCGGCCCTGCGGTCGCCGTAAGCGCAGCGACGGAGGGCGGGGACGAGGGAGGAGGGCGAAAGGCCCGCGAGCCAAGCAAAAAACACGCCGCAGTCCATCGGCGGCGTGCCTCTAGAGGTCTGCTTGTGTGAGGGCGGGAGGATTCGAACCTCCGGCCAAGAGCTTAAAAGGCTCCTGCTCTGCCCCTGAGCTACGCCCCCAGAGCGGCCAGAGTATACCTTACGCTACCTGATGGTGGCAACCCTTATGGCCAATCGTCCTTTTCGTGGCCCTCAAACAAGGGGAGGATGCCCATCTCGCGCAGGGCATTGAGCAGGGCGGGCATGTTCTCGCGCCGCACCAAGTGCGCGTGCGGCCCGATCTGCTGGCCCAGCCAGCGGGTCACGCGCTCGTTGCTGCGCAGCCGCTCATAAACCCCTAAGTCGCGTGCTGAAAGCACCACCATGTCGTAGACGATCACCTCCCTCGGACTTGCGTGCCAGTTATGGAGCATCTTCAGCACGTTGGGGGGCAGGGTGTGCCCTGAGAGGCGTTGCAGGAAGGGCACAATGTGGGAGGGCAACGAGATGCCCTCATCCGCCACGCGGGCGATGGCCTGCGGCGTCAGGCGATAGAGATAGACGCCCTCATCGCGGCTCTCGCTGCCCGGAACGTAAGGCGCAGGCGCCGGGGCGCTGATCCAGGCGGCGAAGCGAGCGATCTGCACCCGATCGTAGCGGCTGACATCCACCGGCACGCTGATCACACCTTGTTCGTCCACGCGGATGCGGGCTGGGCGGTCGGGCGTATCGGGCCAGGGAACGCGCCCCTGGAGGGCCAACCCCAGCGGCGTGAGGAGGAAAGCGCTGCGTGCAGCCCGTACCAACCCCAACCAGTGCATCGGCCCCTCTATGATGAAGCGGATCAGCGCTCCTTCAATATGGTCCCAATACTGGAAGCCGTGCAGAATCTCGCCGCTGTAGGCGTCGCGCAGATACCACGCACCGTAATCACCCCCCGGACGCTGAAAATCCGGGTTGGTCTGTTTGATGTGCTCAACGAACCCGTCCAGACTCCACCAAATCTCGCTGGGGACGTCGCGCATCATGTCCACCACGACACGGCGAGCGATGGGGCCGACCTCCGGCCATTGGTCGGCCTCGAGGCCGGGGGTGTATTGCAGGTCGTTCCAGATGGGGGAGGTATACCAAGCCTCGGCCAGCAGGCGTGCCTGATGGATGCGCGACGCCTCAAGCCAGGGGCGCACGCGCTCCTTGTCCACCCGCGTCACGACGTGCGTCAGCGTGGTCTCATCGGCGATAAAACCCAGATCATAGGCGATTTGCACCAAGAGGGCGCGATAGGCAGGCTCAGCAGGGCGGCGCAGATGGCGGTCAATCGCCTCCATCGGCGTATTGGTGAGCCATGTGCGGGCGTTCGCCTCGCGCACCAGCAGATAGGCTAGCAGGGTCGCCATATCGTCGGGCGCGGTCGAGTGGCCGTCCCGTAACCTGCGCGGCGGCGCAACGGCGTAGCCCGGCGCACGGGCTAACGTTTCGGGGGGCGGCTTGGGCAGAAGCGAGAGCAGATCGGTGGGGATGGCAACGTGTTCCTGCACGCCGGCGGGTGTCGGCTCAAAGGCACGCACAATCAAGCCGCGATAGTACAGCGCCTCGGCTACGCTGATGGGGTTGAGCCAGGGCTTCTCGCGTTCGCGGCGGGCTGGCCCCATAGGACGCAGGTCGCCGTAGCGGCGCACAAAATGGGAAAAGGGCATCTTGCCGCCCTGCGCCAGCAGATCGAAGAGCGCTCCCTGCTGCTGGGGGTCAAGGCGCTCCCACACCGCTGCGACGGCTTCATGGTGTGTCATCGCCTCGGCAAGCTCTTCGGCTACCAGCACGCGCTCCGTCGCCCGCAGATCGACATCCCACTGCGCAGCGATGATCTGCAGCAGGTCAAGATCGTAGTCCAACAGCGCCCGGAGCAATGTCGGCATAGCGCACCGATGGCAAACAGGGTGACAGGCGTCACCCTTTATTATACCGGTTTGCGCATCAGCCGCCGCGACCGGCGCAAGCACAATAAGCTAGCGGTGCGACATCCTCATCCCTTGCACAGCACGCGCAGCGCCTGCGGCAGAATGCTTACCTCAACGCGGCGCAGGCCCGCCTCCCAGGGGCCGAAGACCTCGCCGTCCACATGCACGGCCATCGTCTGGGCCGTCTGGATGCAAATGCGGCGTGCCGTGCCGCCGGTGAAAAACTTGGGATGCTTCAGGTGCTGGCCCTGCATCACCACCGGCAAGAAGCGCAGCATGTTGAAGCGGCTCATGCGGCGCATGATGGTGTAAGTGATCAGGCCGTCATCCACGCGGGCGTCGGGCGCCACCGGAAAGCCGCCGCCCTCTCGCGGGCCGTTGCAGATGCTGATCATGCTGATACCCCGCTCTGTTGGCGGGTCGTCGTCGATCTCTACCACTGCGTCCAGGGCGGTGGGGCGTAGGAAGATGGTCTCCAGCACCGAAATGAAGTAGAGCATAAAACCGCGCCAGCGCGTTTTGCTCTGTGCGGCGATGTTGACCGCACCACTGAAGCCGATACCGATGGTGTTATCCCAATACTCTTGACGGCCCGTCTCATCGCTGATGATGCCCACATCTACCACGCGCACCGTATCGCCCAGCAGGCAGTGAACAGCCTCTAGGGGGTCGTCGGGTAGACCGATGTTGTGGGCAAAATCGTTGCCGGAGCCGACGGGCACTACACCCAGCAGGGGCCTGCGATCCGCCTCAACCCGCATCAGCCCGTTGACCACCTCATGCACCGTGCCATCCCCACCGATGGCTACAACGGCATCATAACCCTGTTCCGCTGCCTCGTGCGCTAGCTCAATGGCATGGCGTGGGCGCTCGGTGCTGACCCACGAGAGTTCGTAGTTTCCACCGTTAGAGGCAGCCCGCACTTGCCCTGCGATCACCTCCTGCAGATAGGGGCCTTTCTCCGCAGCGTGGCCGTGATCGGCTGCCGGATTCAGGATCATCTTCAAGCGTGGCATAACGGCTTGTCACCTCATCTGTGTAGTTGAGCCGTTATAGGTACCACGCAATGGATAAAACGGCAAATTGCCGTGCTGCTTACCCTTGCCTCGCTTACGCCGGGCGTACCTTCCTGACCACCCATGCTATCACGCCGACCAGCCAATACAGCACCGTGGCGATCAGCAGCAGGAACTTGAGCGCCGCGGCGGCTCCGGCCACCAGCGGCGGCCCGGCGGCGACCTCTCCTGCATGGCCCAACATGCTGAGCAGCATGATGTTTTCCACGGCGTCCAGCACCGCGGCGACGAACGGCCAGCGCACCATCCACAGCCCGGCGCGGCGCAACCCTCCCTGTGCCGTACGGGCAATGAGCAACGTCACGCCTGCAAAGAGCAGCGCATAGGAGGGCATGAAGGCGAAGTCCACCAACAGGCTGTGACGGGCGTAAGGCTCCACTTCAGGCCCCCAGGCCTCAAGGATGGCATTTGCCCGCTGAGGCGTGAAGGCCAACTCATAGGGGATGATGCCATAGCCGCGTGCGGACATGATCCGCTCCGCTTCCGCAAACTGTTGACGCACCAAAACCGTCGCCACCAGTGCCACGAGCGTGATGATGGCGACCACTCGCGTATGGGGTTTGGTCTCAAGGAACTGCATAGGGGATGCCCTCCTGCATGGTATAATGGGAGCCATGAACAACAGTAAGACTGCACTTCGGGCGGCGTGGTTAGCGCTGGCCCTTGTTGTCAGCCTTGTGTATCCCATGCCCCTTCACGCTCAAACGGCGCTCATTGCTGCCTCCCCGCCCGCTACCTCGGTCCTCACTATCCCACCGGAGCAGGTGGTACTGACCTTCAACCGTATTGTGAGCAATCAGGGGTTGGAGGTCAAGGTCAGCAACGAGGCCGGCGAGCGTGTGGACCTCATGGATGCTCACGTCGATCCGGCCAACGCCTTCACGGTGGTCGTCTCTTTGCCGCCGCTGCCGGAAGGCCGTTATCAGGTCTTCTACAGCGTATCCAGCCTCGGCGGCTCCACCACGCTGGCCAGCGGTTACTCCTTCAGTATTGACCTGCCCGACCCGACGCTGGAGATGCTTTCGCCGCTGAATGGCGAGGCTTTTGATACCCCATCGGTTCCCCTGCGCTTGCAAGTAGGCTATTTTGACCTCGCCCAGCCTGAGAACAGCGTTCGCCTCTACGTGGACGGCGCACTCTTTGCCCACCTAAAGGCGCTGGAATATCAGATTGAGGGTCTCGCGCCGGGCGTGCACGAGATCAAGGTCGTGCTGGCTCGCTCCGACGAGGAGCTGCCAGGGACGGCTAAAATGGTCTACATCGCCGTTGCGCAGCCCGATCCGGAGAGCGAGGGCCGCGAACTGGCCGCGCTGGCGCCCCCAGACGAGGGCCTGCGCCTGACGCCGCTCCAGTGGATGTTGGCGGTTGCGGTGGTCGTTCTGTTGCTGGCGGTCGGTTTTTGGCTGGGGCGCGAGGTGTAGGTCGGCGTCTTGCCGCACTCCCCTCGTCTCCTCTCCGGCGCGGCGACGGAAACGCGCTCCTCTCAGTCCACGATATCAAACGCTTGCGACGCTACAAGACGCTCGCCGATGTAAACCTGCACTTCGTAGCGTCCGGCAGGCCAGCCCCCTTGAGCCTCAAACCAGTAGTAGGCTGTGCCTTCGGTGCCGCCGTTCCATAGCTCACTCTCGCTGCGTACCACCTCGCCGTTGATCAGCAGCACCCGTGACCACGAAACCCCGTCGGCCATGTCGCTGTATTCCAGCCAGATGTAGATGCGCGGGATGCCAATGGGGAAGGTAACACCGGCGTTGACCGGCGTGAGGTTGGTGGAGATGCCGCTGGAGATAGCGGTGATGGTCAGACGGGCAGCGGCGGGCGGCGTCACGGTGGATTCGACAGTGGCAAGGTACGGTGTGAGGGTCGGCGTAGCGGGCGGTGGTGTGGGCGTGATCGTCGGTGGGGGTGGGGAGGGTGTCGCGCTGGGGCGGGGCATCGTAAAGGTGGGGGCGAGGGTCGGCGAGGGCGTGGGCGGTGGAGCCAGATAAGCCTGGAGGGCGAGGGGTGCGATGAGCGAGCGCAGTCGCAAGGAGGCCACCGCGCTACCCGTCAGCAGGATGAGCGCCAGCACCCAGCGCCAAGCCCGCATACTGGCCTGACGCCGCAGGCGGAAGTAACGGGTCTTGCGTGCCTGACGGAAGTTGACGATAGCACCCAGCAAACTGATGAGCGCGAAGAATCCCAGCACGTATGGGGCAATATACATAATGGCGGCAAGCATGAGGACTGCCCTTTCACGGGGGGCGGGCTGAGTTGCCAGCGTCTGTGGAGTAGTATAGCACGGGTATGGCGTTTGGCGATCGGTTGCGGCTGGATTGGGGACGGCTCTTGGGGTATGTTGAGCAAATTCCCTTCTCTTGCAGGGGAGATGGCCGCAGGCGGAGGAAAAGCCCCTCTCTACGACGCGGGAAGGAGGTAGGGAGTAGGGCTGGGGAATAAGTGCACAAAAAAAGACGATTTATATCTAAAATCATCATCAGATACATCATATATTGCCTTCTGGTGTATTATGTGGTAAAATGTAACATGATTCGGCCTGCGCCTTCGCGGCGCTTTAGACGGCGGAGAGGGCTATGATCTCTGCGCTGCCCGATGAAGACACCACCAAGCGCCGTATCTACCGCGAGCTGCGTCGCTCGATCATCATGGGCCACCGCAGGCCGGGCGAGCGCGTCAGCATTGAGGAGCTGGCCTACTCTTACGGCACCAGTATCACCCCCGTGCGCGACGCCCT
>DAOTYL010000068.1:0-2288 GCA_034434955.1 Anaerolineae bacterium
CCGGCGGCGATGGCTGCCAGCGCCACCGGCTGGACATAGCGGCGCACGCCCGTGGCATGGCTGGGATCGGCGATCACCGGCAGGTGTGTGAGCTGCTTGAGCACGGGGATCGCGTTCACGTCGAACGAATTGCGCGTGAAGCGGTTGTCGAAGGTGCGGATGCCGCGCTCACATAGCATAATGCGGTCGTTGCCGTGCGCCAGGATGTACTCCGCCGCCATCAGCAGGTCTTCCACAGTGGCGGAAGGACCACGTTTGAGCAGCACCGGCCGCTGGGCCTCCCCCACCGCATTCAGCAGGTCGAAGTTCTGCATATTGCGCGCCCCGATTTGCAACACATCGGCATAGATGGCGACGAGTGCCACCTTGCGCGGCGACATCACCTCGGTGACGACGGGCAGACCGGTCGCCGCGCGCGCCTCGGCGAGCAACTCCAATCCCTTTTCGCCCAGCCCTTGAAAGCTATAGGGCGAGGTACGCGGCTTGAAGGCGCCGCCGCGCAGCATGTGCGCCCCCGCTTCCCTCACCGCGTGGGCGGTTTCCAGCAACTGTGCACGGCTTTCCACGCTGCACGGCCCGGCGATGATGGTCAGCCCGTTACCCCCTACCGTCACGCCACGCACTGTAAAAGTGGTGGACGTGGGCCGAAAGGCACGGCTGGCGAGCTTGTAGCGCTCGGTGACCTCCATCGTGTCGGCAACGCCGGGCATCTGCCCGATGTAGAAGGGATCGAGCGGCTGCCCATGGCCCTGGAGACCGATGACCGTCTGGCCGGAGCTGCGTGTTACGCAGGTCTGCCAGCCCTTGGACTGGACAAACGCCAGCACATTATCCACTTGAAAGGGGGTGGCGTCGGGCTGCATCAAGATGATCATAGGTCGAGCAGGTGGTGCACATCCTCCTCGCCCGCGTTGTCCTCCTCGCGGGCGGGATGCGGTGTGGTTGCCATAGGATAACAGCCGAGCAATTTGACAAAGCTGGCGCGTCGCAACAGGCCCAGCAGCGCCGCCTCGGCCGCCGGTTCCTGCCAATGGCCTTCAAAGTCCAGGAAGAACAGATAATCCCACGGCCGATTGCGGCGCGGCCGCGACTCGATCTTGGTCAGGTTGATGTTGCGCTCGGCGAACTCGCCCAGGCAGCGGTACAACGAGCCAGGCTGGTGCGGTGCATGGCGCACGCCGAAGATGAGCGAAGTCTTGCTGTGCTGGGCACGGGGTGGATCCTCATCCCCCAGCACGAAGAAGCGCGTGAAGTTGAAGGGCGCACCCTCGATCTCCGCTTCCAGGATGTCCAACCCATAGACGCGCGCAGCCAGCTCATTGCCGATCACCCCCAGGTCGGGTTGGGGATTCTGCGCCAGCTCCTGCGCGCTGCCGGCGGTGTCGAAGGCGGGCACGGGTTGCAACCCGTAGCGGCTGAGAAACTTCTCGCATTGGGCAAGCGCCTGCGGCGTGGAACGTACCCGTTTCAAGTCAGCCAATGTGACACCTGGAGCCGCCATCAGTGTATAGCGGATGGGCATGATCACCTCGGCACGGATGCGCAGGTCGCGTTCCAACAGCAGCTCGTAAACGCGTGGCCAGGAGCCCACCAGGGCGTTCTCCACGGGCAACATGCCCAGCTCCGCCTGGCCGCTCTCGACGGCGTCGAACACCCCCTCCAGCGAGCGACATGGCAGGGTGGGGGTCTGCTCACCGAAATACTGAAAGATGGCGCTCTCCGCATAGGCGCCGTGGGTGCCGGGAAATGCTACCACTGGCATAGCGCTTCGCTCCAAGACGGCAGATTTTGATGGGCGGCTATTTTACTACACCGCGGCGCAATTGCATAGCGCGGGGTGACGAATGACCTCCGGAGAAACGTCCCATTGCAGGGTTCTGGTTATTCCTCTCTCCGACTCCCAGTAGAGGGCCACCTTGTTCTTGTGCCAGGTCTTCATATAGCGATCCACAGCGTTATAGCAGATGTTGATCCTCCCGCCTACGAACCACCGGTAGAAGGGTTTGCCGCTGTCATCCAGGACGCGCTCCCATTTGCGGAACCACTCCAGTTCTCCGGCGCGTTCGGCCCAGAAGGCTTCGGGATCTTGCAGCGCAGACGCATAGACTTCCGCATAGTTTTTAATATGAGCCCGCTCCAGGACCTCTGGGGAAGGATAACACACCTCCCCACTGATGTGACGGATGTCCGCCAGTACCTCCTTCTTCACGTCCATAGCCTCCTCCTTTCAGGATGGACTTATCGGAAATAGGACACGGACGAACGCGGATTGCCCTCATACATGGGCA
>DAOTYL010000069.1:0-2680 GCA_034434955.1 Anaerolineae bacterium
CACCTGCCAGAGTCGGGCGTGAAGGTACAGCCCGTGCTTGTGCTAACCGATCCTCGCGCATCGTTTGTAGTAGAAAGCGACCCGGGTATTCCCATCCTCTACGCCGACAAACGCAAACCCTCACTGAAGGCTTACATCCGCAACCAGTCTCGGCCCTCGTTCTCCGCCAGCGCTGTTGCGCAACTCGACAGGGTGCTTCGCATCCCACATGCTCACTGAGCAGATGACTATGCGCGCACGGTCCATGCAGAAGAGCAGATGGCCCACGCTTCTGCTGATCCTGCTCCTCGGATTTGCCTTGCGCATTTACCGCATTGACGCCCAGGCTTACAGCGCCGATGAGGCCTTCAGCGTGATCAACTGGACGCGGGCCTCGTTAGATTTCCTATTCCAGACCGTTGCCCTGATTGATCCGCAGCCACCTGCTGCGCTGCTCAGTTTTTACGGCTGGGTGCGCCTCGTGGGCGATAGCGAACTGGCAACCCGTGCACTCTCTGCACTGGCCAGCACGGTGACGCTGGCGGCCGTCCACGCCATCACACGCCGCCTTGCCGATCCGCGCACAGCACTGATCGCGCTGATCCTCGCTGCCGTCAACCCTTTCCAAATCTGGTACGCCCAAGACTTCCGCAGCTACAGCCTATGGTTCTGCTTCAGTGCGCTCTCTGCCCTCTCCATGTTAAGAGCACTTGCCCAGCCCCAGCGTCTACGTCGATGGGCGCTTTACGTCATACTGGCGGCTGCCAGTGCCTACATGTTCTACCTAGAAGCCTTCTTCCTCATTGCCCAGAACCTGTTTGTGCTGATCGTATCCCGCTGCAAGGTTTCACTGCTTAAGCGCTGGGCTTTTAGTCAAGCAGCAATCCTGATCCTGCTGGCCCCTTGGTTCCTACGACCATCCCTGCGGCAAAGTGGTTACCTACCAACGGCAGGCCCAGCAAATTTCCCCTGGGCCTTTGAAGCCCTGCTCTTCGGGGAGACGTTGCCCACACGCCTCAACCCGCCGCTGATCACATTAGCGACCCACATCCTCACCCCCATTGCCGCTCTAGGGATGATATTAGTCGCCTCTGGACTGGTCCTTTCCATACGCCAGCGCCGTCTGCTTCCCTTCCTTGCGTTCTACGGCTTGCTTCCCATCCTCCTGCTGGGCGCGTTGGCGACCATCACTCAGCGCGGATACTTCCGACCGCGCTACGTGGGGGCAGCATCTGTCCCGCTGATCCTAACGATCGCCGTTCTGCTAAGTGCTATCATAGAGAACAGACGGCTCACGTCTCTACTGAAGGCCCTTTTGGCAGGAGTGCTGGCCGTCGTCATCCTTGCTACAGACGGAGCAAGCTTGTGGACCTACTACTTTGCACAACAGAAAGCCCCTCTATGGCGCGAGATCGCCCAGACGCTGGAAGAGCAGGCCACTTCTACTGATGTGGTCATCCGCAACTTCCCCGACCCAGCGTTTGACTACTACTACACAGCTTCGGCCCACGCTGTGCTGCTGCCTACCCATGCCGACACGCCTCCTGAGGAGACTGAGCGTGCACTTTCCGACTTACTGGAACGCTACGACTATCTCTGGTTCCTGCCCGTGCCATCCGATGTCTTTGACCGCGATCAGATCGTGGGGCGCTGGCTCTACAGCCACGCTCAGCTCATCTCTGAGCAGTGGATCGGGAATGCCCACCTGCTTCAGTTCTCCGCCTACGATGTCAAACCGAATCAGATCGCCGTGCCGCTCGCCATACCTTTTGCGGATGTGGCTCGGTTGCGCGGCTACCGCGTCACCCCGCCTCGGCAAACTTGGGAGCCGGGGACAACACTGTACCTTGAGCTATTCTGGGAACCGCTCGGACAGACCGAAGTGCCGCTGACCGTCTTTGTCCACTTGCTAGGCCCACCTCGCCCGGATGGCTCGCCGCTGTGGGCACAAGATGACCACCCCCCACAAAACAATCCCGCAACTACACAAACCTGGCAGCCCAGCACAATCCTGCGTGATATCTACATCCTGACCATCCCCGCTGACCTGCCGGAAGGAGAATATGCGCTCGCCGCCGGTTTCTATGACCCTGTGACCGGCCAACGGCTTGTCATAGACACATCCATCCTCCAAAGCGAACCCCAAGGGGCCACACTGCTCACCTTCTCCCACAGCACATCAGAGGGATGAACAAAGAATCCTGCCTCTAGAGGCAGGCTTCCTCTTGTCATGGCAGATTGGGCAAGCGAGCAGCCTAGCTCATCTCCTCCAGCCGCTTCTGCCACTTGGCGACCAAACGTTCATAGGCCGCCTCGCTGATCTCCCCTTTGGCGAGCCGCACATCCAGCTCATCTAGCAACGCCTGGATTTCCTCGCGCGTCCTAGGGGCTTGTGTGCCTCCGGGTTCGGCCTCTTCTTGTCGCTGCTGTTGTTGCTGCTGGAAAGCGCTGGCCATCATCTGTCCTAGGCCTAGCCCTGCCCCCAGCCCCACGCCGGCCCCGGCTACCCCGCTTGGATTCTGCGCCGCATCGCGCAGGGCGTCCGCAGCCTGAAGCGCCTGATAAGTTGCCAGATCGAGCAACCCCATCGCCCGCAGATCTTCGGCTGTCGTCCTTGCCGCCGAGAGCGGCTTCATCTCAAAGGATTTGAGCGTTAACCCAACAGCCTCGAACTTATCCCGCAGGCGCACAAGCGTAGCTT
>DAOTYL010000070.1:0-5721 GCA_034434955.1 Anaerolineae bacterium
GCCTGCGGCAAATCGGCAAAAGCCGCGACGCCGCCCAAAATCGGCGAAAGCACCGATCCCACCGGGCCGGAATACACGCTGCCGTAGGCGTGTCCGCCGATAGTGCGGTAGACAGGACACACGTTTAAGCAGGCCCCACAGCGAATGCAGTAGAGAATCTCGGCTAGATCGCCCGCCAGAGCACGTGAACGTCCGTTGTCAAGGATCACAACGTGCGTCTCCTGCGGCCCATGTGGCTCGTCGGGACGGCGTGGACCGGTAAGCAGCGAAGTGTAGGCAGTTAGCTTTTGGCCGGTGGCACTACGGGGAAGCAGCTGCAGCATCACCGCCAAATCCTGCAGCGTGGGTACAATGCGCTCCATGCCCATCAGCGCCACATGGACGCGCGGCAGCGTTGTCACCATGCGCCCGTTGCCCTCGTTGGTGACAATGCACACTGTCCCCGTTTCGGCCACTGCGAAGTTGCACCCACTGATGCCCATATCCGCCTTGAGGAACTTTTCGCGCAGGGCGCGGCGGGCGATGGCATTCAACGCCGCAATCTCGTCGGTGTAGGGTACAGCCAGTCGCTCGGAGAAGATGCGCCCGACTTCCTGCCGTGTCAGGTGCAACACTGGTGCAACGATATGCGAGGGGTGGTCATGGCCGAGTTGGGCGATGTACTCCCCAAGGTCGGTCTCTACGACTTCCAGCCCAGCCTGCTCCAGCGCAGCATTGAGGCTGATCTCCTCGCTAACCATGCTTTTGGACTTGACAACACGCCGGACAGCGTTCTCTTGGGCGATACGAAGCACGATGCTACAGGCCTCAACAGCATCATGTGCCCAGTGAACATGTCCACCCGCTGCTTGTACATTGGCCTCAAACCGTTGAAGGTATTCGTCCAGATGAGCGATGGTGTGAGCGCGAATGGCACGGGCGAGGTCGCGGATGGCCTCAGCATCGGGTAGAGTGTCCATCGCGGCTACGCGGCCTTCGTAGAAGCGCATGGCCGCACGGCCAATGGCAGCAAGCCGCTGCGGATTGGCCAATGCCTCGGCAAGGCGGTCTTCAAAAGGCTTGTGGGGAAGGGGGAGGCTCATGGGCGCAAGCCCTCCGCCAGCAGCTGGGCGATGTGCATAGTGCGCATGGCACTGCCGCGTTTGCGCAGTCCGCCCTCAAAGTGCATGAGGCAGCTGATGTCGCAGCCGACGATAAGATCGGCGCCGGTGGCTTGCAACGCATCCAACCGACGAGCAAGCATGGTGCTGCTGATGGCTTCCATCCGGATGGCGAACAGACCGCCAAAGCCGCAGCAGGTTTCGGGGTCCTCTTGACTCAGCAGGCGCAACCCCCGCACGTGTTCCAGTAGGAGGCGCGGCTGGCGATCGATGCGCAGGCTACGCAACAGATGACAGGAAGGATGATAAACGGCTTTGGCTTCGTAGCAGGCACCCAGATCGGCGACCCCCAGGTAGTCCACAAGATACTGGGTGAACTCCATCGCCCGCGCAGCGAGGGCCTGTGCGCGGGGGCCATATTCAGGGTCACCCTCAAACAATCGCATGTAGCCATGCCGAATCATCGCCCCGCAGGAGCCGGAGGGAACGATCAGCGGTTCGCTGCCATCCCCAAATACATCAAGCGTGTGGCGGGCAATGCGACGGGCCTCATCCCAATAACCGGCGTTGAAGGCAGGCTGCCCACAGCAGGTCTGCCCGGCAGGGACACGCACGCATACCCCCTGCGCCTCCAGCACATCCACAACGGCTTGAGCCACAGCAGGAAAGAGCGTATCCAGCAGGCAGGTCACAAACAAGCTGGCGGTGCGAGGCGAGCTCGTCATAGTGGCAATTCTTTACATGATCAGGCAAGGGCGTAGCAGTTCTACACTCTTGCGAAGACGACCAGCGCTAGGGCATCATCAGCACATCACGGATGATGGACAGCGCCCAATCGAGCGTAGCCTTGTCTATGATCAGCGGCGGCGCAAAGCGCAGCACATGCTCGTGTGTCTCTTTGACAAGGATGCCGCGCTCGGCAAGCGCTTCGGCAAAGCGCCGCGCCCCACCTGCTTCCGGCTTGAGCACCACCCCGATCAGCAACCCTTTCCCGCGCACTTGATCGATATGAGGGCTGTTGATCTCCTCCAGATGATCACGGAAGTACTGGCCCATCTTTGCCGCGTTCTCAATCAGCCTTTCCCCGACGATCACGCGCAGCGCGGCTCGCGCAACAGCAGCCGCGAGTGGATTCCCACCGAACGTCGAGCCGTGATCGCCGGGGCGAAAGAGGCCCAGCACCTCCTGCGAGGAAACCACCACTGAGACCGGATAAAGGCCCCCGCTCAGCGCCTTCCCCAGCACCACGATGTCAGGCCGTACCTCTTCGTGATCGCAAGCCAACAACTTGCCAGTGCGCCCCAAGCCGGTTTGGATCTCATCGGCGATGAAGAGCACGTTGTAGCGGTCACATATCTCGCGGACACGGCGCAGGTATCCCTCAGGCGGTACCACAACCCCTGCTTCTCCCTGAATTGGCTCAATCAGCACAGCAGCGGTGTTGGGCGTGATGGCCGCCTCTATGGCCTCCGCATCGCCGTAGGGCACGGTCACAAAGCCCGGCGTATGCGGGCCGAAATCCTCCTTGTACTGCGGTTCGGTAGAGAAGGAAATGACCGTGATCGTCCGCCCGTGAAAGTTACCCTCGGCGGTGATGATCTCAGCCTGATGGCGCGGCACCCCTTTAACAGCGTAAGCCCACTTGCGCGCCGCCTTGATGGCCGTCTCAACGGCCTCTGCGCCGGTGTTCATAGGCAGCGCCATCTCATAGCCCACGAGGTCGAGCAGCTCCTTATAGAACAGTGGGAGTTGGTCGTTGCGGAAGGCCCGCGAGGTAAGCGGCAGCCGTTGCGCCTGCTCCACGAGCGCTGCCACAATGCGCGGATGGGCATGGCCCTGATTGACTGCCGAATAGGCACTCAGGCAATCGAGATATCTCCTGCCTTCTACATCATACAGCCAGACGCCCTCGCCGCGTGTGCAGACAACATCAAGCGGGTGGTAATTGTGGGCACCAAGCCGTTCCTCCAGTTCGATCAGCGTTTTGGCATCAAGGCGAGCGTCGGTAACCATAGGAGCCAACCTTTAGATTTTGCCCAGCAGCCACAGCATCAGCGCCTTCTGGGCGTGTAGACGGTTCTCGGCCTGATCAAAGACGACCGAGTTGGGATGATAGAGGATTGTCTCGTTGACCTCATAACCTTTATGAGCAGGCAGGCAGTGCATCACCAGCGTCCTGCGTCCGGAGAGGTCGAGCAGCGCCTCATTGACCTGATAGGGGCGGAAAGTGCGGATACGACGCTCCTTCTCGGCGGCGTAAGCAGGGTCGTTGAAATGCTCCATGTTGATCCAGGTGTCCGTGTAGACCACATCCGCATCTTTCATCGCCCGCACCGGATCATTGGTCTCCTCATAGCGCCCATTGGCACGCAGGATGGCAAGTTGCTCCTCATCCACCGCCGGCGGGTCGAACTCCGGCACGCACAGTGTGAAGTGCGCTCCGGCGTAGATCGCCGCCATAGAGAGCGAGTTGCTGACGTTGTTGGCTATCCCCATGTAGACGATTTTCACGCCTTCGGTGCGCCCCAGCTTCTCCTTGACGGTCATCAGGTCAGTGAGGGCCTGCGCCGGATGATAGCGGTCATCACAGCCGTTGATGACAGGCACCTCTGACCCCTGCGCCAGCGCAACGAGATCGCGGTTGTACATCATGCGCGCCATGATCAGGTCAGCATAGCGCGAGATGACCTTGCCCTCGTCGGCGATATCAGCGATCCCCATCTGCGTATGCTGCGTCTGCGCAAAGATGGCATGGCCGCCCAGCTGCGTCATACCGACTTCAAAAGAGAAGCGGGTGCGCGTGGAAGTCTTCTGGAAGATCATGGCCAGTGTTTTGCCCTTCAGCGCATCGCTCCAGGGAGCAGGGTCACGTTTGATCGCCAGGGCTTGATCGATAATGTAGTTAAACGCTTCTGCCGAAATATCGCGGACGCGAAGGAAATGTTGCACCATAGGGTCTCCACTTCGCTATGAGGGGTCACATAGTCCTTCCCCATGAGGGGGATGCCTCTATTATAGCCTATCGCAGGGCTTGCCTGCCGCGCTCATGGGGCAGTGATCTGATACACGCCGCTGCTGATGTCCACAACATACAGCTCACCGGTCTCATCTTCCCCAAAGGCGCTGATCATGAGGTCGGTATCCAGCAATCTAGCAACCCGCCAGTCACCCCTTTCGTCACGCACCATACCCCAGATAATGCCGCTGCAGAAGTCGCCAAAGAAGTAGATGCCCCTCAAAGTGGGATAAGCTTCGCCACGATAAACGTACCCGCCCGTAATGGAACATCCTTCGCTGTGGTCGTATTCGGCTACCGGCAGCGTTAGGCCCCCTGTATCGCACTCTTCTGCTTCGTAGCAATGCAGCCCTTCCATGATCGGCCAGCCGTAGTTCTGCCCACCTGGGTCTCCGGAGGGCTGGAAGTTCACCTCCTCATAGAGGTTCTGCCCCACATCGGCGATGTAGAGATCGCCTGTTTCGCGGTCAAAGGAGAAGAACCATGGGTTACGCAATCCATAGGCCCAGGCTTCATCCACCATAGCCGGATCGTCCACAAAAGGATTATCAGGGGGGATGGTGTAGGGCAGCTCATCCACATCTAAGCGCAGGAGTTTCGCCAGCAACGTCTGTCCGTTCTGGCCGTTGCCATAGCGATCGCCTGCGCCACCGCCGTCGCCCATGCCGATGTAAAGATAACCATCAGGCCCAAATGCGAGGTGTCCGCCGTTATGGTTACTGGCAGGCTGATCGATCCACAACACACGAACCTCGCTCATCGGGTCGGCCACGTTGGGGTCATCCGTTACGGTGAAGCGAGCCACGACCGTGTCCCCCTCCAGGTCGGTGTAATTGACGAAGAAGTAGCCATTCTGCGCGTAGGAGGGGTGAAAGGCAATGCCCAACAGCCCCTGTTCGTAGCCGGTAGAGCGGACGCGGTCGGTGATATCAAGGAACGGCTCCTCAAGCAGCCTCACCTCCCCGTTCTCCGCAAGTGGAAGTAGGACTCGCACGCGCCCCACCTTCTCTGGGACAAAGAGGCGACCACTGCCATCGCCAGCATGGGCCAAGCCAACTGGCATATCCAGCCCGAGGGCAACCTCCTTAAGCGCAATGTGAACAGCCTCAAGATCAGGAGAAATAAGGGCGGGCGTGTGAGGAGAGGCAGGGGAGGGAGAAACGGAAATGGGAGGAGTATAGGGAGTGGAGGAAGAAATAGAGGGAGGAGAAAGGGGAGTGGATGTCACATAGGCAGGGGTTGAAGCGGGACGGGCGACCTGAGCCGAACAGGCAGCGGCGATGAAAGCTACCGCAAGCGTCCAACCCAACGCAGAGAGGGGTGCGCGTGCCATAAGTTACTCCTCCGTCTGATGACGACTGTCGGCGCAAAACATCACTTGTATGGCCTCTGCCGGCTGCCGATCGAGCAACTCATAGGCCTGCGCAGCTTGATCGAGGGGGAAACGATGTGTGATAAAACGCTCCGGCCTGATTCTACGGATCATCTCCCAGGCCAGGCCAAAGCGGCGCGATGCTCCCCACCTCCCGCGCAGTTCGGGCGCGATAGTGCTCACCTGACTGCCGATCAAGCGGATGCGGCTGCGGTGGAAACGCCCTCCAAGAT
>DAOTYL010000071.1:0-4568 GCA_034434955.1 Anaerolineae bacterium
GTGCCGACAATGCCGCCACGCGGAACCAGTTGCCCACAACGCACCGCAGTGCTGCTCAAGTGGGCGTAGTAGGTTGTCCAGCCGTTGCCATGATCGAGCACCACCAGCACACCGTAGCCCCAGCTGTCCAGCACCCAGCCGGAGAAAATCACCACGCCTGTATCGGCGGCCATCACCGGCGACCCAAGCGGTGCAGCAAGGTCCACACCAGAGTGACCGGGGTAGAATCCCTGCGTGAAGGAGTAAGCCGCCAACGGTGGGATCCACGCCCCTGTGCCGCCTGCGCCAGCGATGCCGGGCGCACATGATCCCGGCATATTGGGCATAAACGCCCGCGACACGGCACCAGTACGCTCATCAACCGTCTCTACGATGGGCGGACGCCAATCAGGGAACTCGCCAACGCCGCCCGGCACTACAATACGCATTCCCCAAGGCGGCACGTCGTCGGGGGTGTACCCCTCCAACTCGTTGAACTCCGAACGGATGATCGTCTCTACATCCACCTGATATTTATCAGCGATCCACTGCAGGCTGTGTTCGCCATCCGACTTGTGCAGCACACCGTCCACCGGCAGGATATAAAGATTCATGCCGGGCAATAGCATATGGACATCGCCTCGTAGGGTGTCCATGTTGGCCCAGAAGAGAGTGTTGCGGTCAATATTGAAGGCCTTGGCAATGCCCATGAGCGTGTCGCCGCGCTGGACGGTGTAGGTGATCACCTCATCACGTGGACGGTCGGGGATGATGGTGTAGGGTACTAGCTTGCGGCTGACCAGCTCATCTGCTGCCAGCGCAATTCCCCCTTCCACGAGCGGGACCGCTCCGCCTGCGTTGGCGACAACGGAATCCTCACCCCGCACGGTGGAGCCTTCTCCCTTAAACAACAACCGCACCGGCCCAACTACCATCAAGCCTACACCCAGCAGGGCGGTCCCCACCGCGAGGGGGGTCAGCAAGCGCTCAAAAAGCGGCGCTGCACGCGATGCGAGGGGATAGTTCCCATAATCCATTGTGGTTACCCTCATGCAGCCGAACGGTCAGGAGAAGCATTCCTGACCGTTGCAAGGCCCTTTCTTCGCATATGCTTGATGGTAACGTGCCTCCCTCTCTGCGTCAAGAGACAAGACTCCCACCGTCATCTTGTGTATCCACAGGAAACTATGATAGACTGGCTTTATCAGCGATGCTGCTATATGTCTATGTGGCCGTTCAGCATGAGAGGGACAGAAACATGAGCGAGACGGGCCAATATCACTATCTCAAGCAGGAAGTAGCCCGGCTTAAGCAGGAAAATGCCGAACTGCACGAGGAAGTAGGCACATTACGTCAGTACGTAGAGGCCATTCAAACGCTGGTAGAGGCCATTGACCATCTCGACCCACGTGAAGAGGTGATGCGGCTGCTCGATCGCATCCTCTACAACGCCCTGGCATTGGTCAACTCGCAGGATGGCTCTCTGCTGGTCACCGATGAGGAGACCGCCGAGCTGGTCTTTGTGCTGACCAGAGGCGAGAAACAGCGTCCCTTGCAGGGGCTTCGTATGCCGATCAACAAGGGCATTGCCGGATGGGTAGCCCACTATCAACAACCGACTATTGTGAACAACGCCACTGTTGACGACCGTTTCTACGCTGGCCTTGGAGGAACAACATCGCCGGGGACACTTTCCATTCTAGCTGCGCCGATCGTCGGCAATGGGCGTCTGCTGGGTGTGCTGGAGATTGTAGACAAGCGGGATGGCAAACCTTTCAATGCTACCGATCAAGCGCTGGTGATGCTGCTGTGCCGCTTCGCCGGGCAGGTGCTGAGCACCATACTGCAAGAAGAGGAGGGCAGCACGACCGGTGAAGCGCCGGATTACTTCCCTCCGGCCGCTACTTGGCCTGAAGGCTAAAATCTCTCTCCCCTGCCAACCCTCACCGGGAACGGGAGGCCGGTCGTTGCGCTACGAACGGCCCAAGAAAGCGCCAGGGGAAGAGGTGAGCCTTACTCCACGAAGACCTCAACATACTCGCCTTCTTCTTCATCCTCCACCTCGATGATCTTGCCGCGTGCCCCGCTGCGGATGGCTTCCATCACTTCCCCAAAATCTACATCCCCTAGATTGGGAGCAAAGCGCGCGCCCATGCGCAGGCCGACGTTAAGCAGGCTCATGGGGATGTTGATATTGGCCTTGACGCGCCCCGTCTCGGTGCTGGTGACACGCACCCGCAGATAGCGCGGCTCGCCTGCTCCGGTTGTGCCGGCACTTCTGGCGCGGCCCGCAGCGCTCTGCAAAGCCTTGAGCAATTGGGCCCCTTCCTCGGCAGTGATCTTGCCCTCAGCGATCATGGTGAGGATTTTCAAGCGTTCCTCGCTCGTTGACATACTTCCTCCTTGTTATTCCCCGCGTCCCGGCCTGTCGGCATCAGGTCCTGCCGATCTCCTCATCTGGATCAGGCTGCGTTCACGGCGAAAGCCCACCGACCGCAGCAGATCATCTACAGGGGGATCATCAGCAACGGCCTCAAGGCGCAGTGCACGCCCCTGCAAAGTCGGTTGCCGAAGCGCACGCACAAGCAACGCTCTCCGCGCCGCCGGATCTTCCAAGGCGGGATCTAAGAAAAGCGTCAGGCGGCTTTGCCGCCAGCCTGTCGACTCAACCCACAGCACACCGCCAAATCTCCCCGGTTGGCCGAAGGCGGGCAATATCCAGCGCTCTTTTGCCACTCCCAGCAGGCTGTCAACTATATCGGAAGGCTCGATCGGGCGTGTCCAAGCCATGCCGCCCAGCCGCGCACGGTTATAGATGAGATCGGATTCCGCAGCTGCCTCGTCAGTCAGCCGTACCCGGACAGTGCGGGCACGCTCATCAAGCTCCGGCAAGCGATCCACTCGCACGCAGCCGGTTTGCCATTGCGCCAGCGTTTCGAAGCGCTCAAACCCTAGGCTCTCATAAAGCGCTACGGCAGCTTGGTTATCAGCCTCGACTTGCAGCGCAACCCATCTTCCCCGTTGAAACGCCATATCCAGCGCTGCTCGCATCAAGGCGCGGGCGATGCCCCGCCGACGGTGGTCAGGATGCACAGCCACGTTGGCGATCAGCCAACCCCGGCCTAAGCGGGGGTGTGTGCCGCCCCGATAGAGGCTCACATTCCCGACTACGCGGCCGTCTGTGCGCCACACGTAGCCCTGACCAAGGCCAGCGCCCTCTATGTCCACCAGTGTCATGAGCCACAGCAGCGGAGCCAACCGCGCCAGTAGCTTCATCTCCCACACCGCAGAACGCCCCCCTGCATCGAGGTTGGGGCCAAAACATATCTCAATCAGGTCCGCGATCTGACGCAGATCGCGCAGCAGGTTGGTAGGGTATAGCCCATCGTCTCGCCGACGAGCCGCATGAGAGTGAGCTAGGGCGGCAGCCACTGTGTCAGCCTCCTCCTTCGATCGCATCGAGCAATTTTTGAGCCTGCTCAACCGTAATCTTGCCTTCCTCCAGCATCTTGAGGATCGCCAGCCGCTCCCGATCGGAAACCGGCTCCGAGGCGGGCGGTAGCCCTCCCAAAGCAAACGAGAAGTGGAGACCTGCCCCGCGCACCCTCTGCGCGGCCCGCTCGGCACGGCGTTGGGCACGTTCAACCCTACGCTGGGCGGCACTTAGATGGCGCTCAACCCGGCTGCGGACATGCTCCGAGAGGCGTTGGACATGCTGATCCAGCCCTTCAGACGCTGCAAAGGCAAAGATTGCCTCATCTTCTAAGGGATAGTCATCACGCAGTTTGATGCGCACACTGACCGCTTGCTCAATGCGCACCACTGCAGCGCCATCGCCGATGGTCACCACCCTATGCTCGCCCTCTGTAAAGGCTTCCATCCCCTGCTCCAGCTTAAGGGGGATCGCTGCCGGCAGCACAAAGCGGACGCCTGTCCATGGCAGGACACGGAAGAGCGCCGAGCCGCCCACACGAAATGTAGAGCTTGTCCCCGCCTCAAACCGCGAGCGCACCGCCAGATTGCCGCCTACATGCCCAACAGTGATGCCATAGGGGATATCGCGGCCCAGCAGTTCACCGCCGACCTCTCCAACCGTAATCGGGCCTCCAATGTCGCGCAGGTACAGCGATCCGCCCACCGAGCCAACCGCGACCTCTTTCCCTACCTCACGCAGTGTGACCTCGCCTTGTGCACCCTCTATGTGCAAGGTCTCCACACGGCGGACGTGACAAGCGCCGTAGACTGTGCCGACCCGAACGCTTCCCACCACATCCTGAATCTGCAGAGCGCCATGCACACGGCGCACCTCTAAGCTACCACCCTGCGGCATACGGATAACGCAGTTCCCCATACAGCATACCTCTATCCGATCCTCTGCAGGTTGCACTTTGCAGGGCACACTGTCACTCTGAACTTTGACTTCTTCCCGCTCGCTGCCCCGAACATCGAGGCTGCCGGCGCATTCCACCACAACGACATGAGGAGACGGCCCTACTACATACTGCTCACTCGCCATGTCGGCCTCCCCCCTTTTCTCCCTGAAGCAAAGCCAGTGCCTCCTCCGAAGAGAGTTCGCCGCGATACAGTCT
>DAOTYL010000072.1:0-4902 GCA_034434955.1 Anaerolineae bacterium
ACCCCAATGCTGTCATGCGTGAAAATGAAGATCACCCGCTGGCGCGAGAGCGCAGCAAGGCGTATCGGCGGGCGCATGTAGTCCGAGAAGACCAGAAAGGTAGCCGTGTAGGGAATCACACCGCCGTGATGGGCCATGCCCAGCGCAATGGCCCCCATAGCGTGCTCGCGCACCCCGAACTGCAGATTGCGGCCTCCCGCGTCCCAGCCAAAGCGCCCCGACCCTTCCAGCCATGTCTTAGTGCTGGGAGCCAGATCGGCGGCCCCACCGATAAGGTCGGGCAGGTTTTTGAAGATGGCGTTGAGCACTTTCCCGCTTGCCACCCGTGTAGCGAGGGGGCCATCCTGCGGCGCAAAGATGGGGATATCCTTATCCCAGCCGTCGGGGAGATCGCCGGCCGTCATGCGCTCAAACTCGGCAGCACGGTCGGGATAGTGTCTGCGGTAGTCTTCAAAAAGGGTCTGCCACTCGGCTTCCCAACGGGCGCCTCGCTCCTGCGCCGAGCGGAAGTGCGCCAACACTTCATCGGGGATGTAGAAAGGCGGCTCCAGCGGCCAGCCCAGATTTTCCTTGGTGCGACGCACCTCTTCCTCGCCAAGCGGTTCACCGTGCACCGCGCCCGTCCCGGCCTTGTTGGGGCTGCCGTAGCCGATAGTCGTGGTGCAGATAATGAGCGAGGGTTGACTCCGATTGGCCTTGGCCTCACGGATCGCCGCATCCACCGCCTCCAGATCGTTGCCGTCCAAGGGACCGATCACCTGCCAGCCATAGGCGCGGAAGCGCATCTCTACATCCTCACGGAAGGTCCAATCGGTTTCGCCCTCAATGCTGATGCCGTTATCATCGTAGAGGTAGATCAATTTGCCCAACCGCTGGGTGCCCGCATAGGAAGCGGCTTCAGAAGCCACCCCCTCCTCCAGATCGCCGTCGCTGACAAGGGCATAGATGTAGTGATCCACAAGTGGGTGTTCCGGCGTGTTGAAGCGTTCGGCCAGTGCGCGCTCGGCGACAGCCATGCCCACCCCGTTGGCAAAACCCTGCCCCAGCGGACCGGTGGTGACCTCCACACCGGGGGTGAGATGGCTTTCAGGGTGGCCGGGAGTGATGCTCCCCCATTGGCGGAACTGCCGAATCTGCTCCAACGGCAGGTCATAGCCCGTCAGGTGCAGAAGCGCGTACAACAGCATAGAACCATGCCCTGCTGAGAGGATAAAGCGGTCGCGGTTGGGCCAGTGAGGGTTGCGTGGGTTATGGCGCAGATGACGCATCCATAGCACGTAGGCCATCGCCGCTGCCCCCATCGGCATGCCTGGATGGCCGGAATGGGCCTGTTGCACCGCATCCACTGCGAGGAAGCGGATAGTGTTGATGCTGAGCTCGTCGAGCCTGGCGCGGGAAAGGACAGCGGCCATAGGACACCCGATCGGCAATATGAGGTGAGAAAGTGACCTTTAATGCTGTTCTTATTGTAGGGCGTCCGGGGGTAGTTGTCCACCGCTCGCACACTTGACGCTCCGCCCCACATCGGAGTATACTTTTTCTACCGACCGGTCGGTAGGGAAGGGTGCTATGGCTAAAGTCAACCGCGATGAAATCCTTGAGGCCGCCGTCCGCCTCTTCAACCAGAACGGCTATCATGCCACCTCCATGCAGGACATCGCCCGCGCTATCAATATCAAAAAGCCCAGCCTGTATCACCACTTCGACAGCAAAGAGGCCATCCTGCTCGCCATCCTGCAAACGGGCATGAACCGCCTGATTGAAAAGGTGGAGGCTATTGTGCACTCCGATCAGGATTGCGCCAGCAAGCTGCGGGCGGCCATCCACGCCCATGCTGAAACCATCGCCTCACACCTAGAGGGAGCCGCCGTTTTCCTGCGCGAGGATCGGGGTTTGGGCGATGGCTATATGCAGCAGTACGTCTCCATGCGCGATCACTTCGAGCGGCTGTTCCGCACCATTGTGCAGCAGGGCATCGAAAGAGGTGAGTTCCGCAACGTTGACGTTGCCATCACCGTACACGGCCTACTGGGCATGGTCAACTGGATGACACGCTGGTACCGTCCGGAAGGGCGCCTGAGCGCCGCGCAGATCGCCGACCTCTTCGCCAATCTGTTCCTAGAGGGCCTGCAAAACCGGCCTGCGGATACCTAAACCATGCATGGTACGGCCTGCAGTTTCATCAGCATCAGCCCACATGTTAGGGGAGAGTGCACCGATGATTGAGTTTACGCCCACCGAAGAACAACAGATGCTGATTGACACCATCCACCGCTATGCCGAGCAGGACGTGCGGAAGGTGGCTCATGAGGCCGATGAGCATAACCACGCGCCGGATGGGGTGATCGCCAAAGGGTGGGAGCTCGGCATCCTGCCCGGCCTTATCCCCGAGCAGTACGGCGGTTACGGTGGCGAAGGCAGCGCCGTCACCGGCGTGCTGGCGCTGGAGGAGATGGCCTGGGGCGACCTGGCCATTGCGCTCAAGGTTTGGACACCCGCTCTCTTCGCCCTGCCCATCCTCTTCAGCGGCACCGAGGAGCAGAAGCAGACCTACCTGCCCGCCTTCTGCGATGTTGAGCGCCCGATTATGACGGCCGCTCTGATGGAGCCAAGCGTCACCTTTGACCCTTGGCGGCCTGCCACCACCGCCACACGCAACAACGGAACCATCACCCTGAACGGCGAGAAGGCCTACGTCCCCCTCGCCGCCGATGCGGAACGCCTCATCGTCTACGCCCGCGATAGCGAAACCGGCAAAGTGGACGGCTATATTGTGGAAAAAGGTGCCGAAGGGTTGACCATCGGCGACTGCGAGCGGCTGATGGGCATCCGTGCGCTGGAAACCTACCGCGTGACGCTCTCCGGTGTGAAGGTCGGCGCAGAGGCCCGCCTAGGGGGCGAGGCAGGCACCGATTATGCCACCATCCTTAACCGTAGCCGCATTGCGCTGGGTGCGATGGCGGTGGGCGTGGCGCGTGCCTCTTTCGAATTCGCCCGTGACTACGCCAAAGAGCGCGTGCAGTTCGGCGTTCCCATCGCCACCAAGCAGGCGGTGGCCTTTAAGCTGGCCAACATGGCCATTGAGGTCGACTCCATGCGCTTGCTGGTGTGGGAGACCGCCTGGCACGCCGATCAAGGGCACGAGCTAACCGCCCTCGCCACCCAACTGAAGCACTACATCACCAAGGCATCGCTGTTTGTCACCGATAGCGGCGTGCAGACGCTGGGTGGCTACGGGTATATCCGCGAGTATCCGGTAGAGCGCTGGCTGCGCAATGCACGCGGCTTCGCCACCTTCGAGGGACTCGCCATCGTTTAGGTGTGGTGTCAAGAGGGCATAGGAGGCAAGCCATGATTGATTTCAGCCTGCCCGATAAGATCAAGATGCAACTCCAGATGGCAGAGTATGTCGCCAAAAACGTGATGCGCCCCAAGGCACGCTATCTGGATGAGAACGAGCACGAACGTCCGGTGGATTACATCAAGACCATGTGGCCGGTGATGGCCGATATGCAGCGGGCCTCGCTGGAGCGCGAACGGCGCAAGGCCGAGGCCCGTGAGAAGGGTGAGCAGCTCGAAGAGGCTAAAAAGAAAGGCCCCAGCACCTATTTCGTCGGTTTGATGCACCTTGTGGAAATGCTCTCCTGGGGCGACGTGGGGCAGTATCTCTGCACCCCTGCGGCCATGCTGGGCGGTACGGCCATTGAGGCAGTGGGCACATTGGAGCAAAAGGAGCGCTTTCTCAGCCGCTTCGCCGACCCGAAACTGCCGCCCGCCTGGGGCGCTATGGCCATGACCGAGCCGGGGGCTGGGTCGGATACCTCGGCCATCTCTACTACCGCCACGCTGGATGAGACCACCAACGAATGGGTGCTCAACGGTGAAAAAATCTTCTGCACCAACGGCGGCCTCGCTTTGAATGAGTCCAACGGGCTGGTTGTCGTATGGGCAACGGTGGACAAGAGCGCCGGACGCGCCGGCATCAAGCCCTTCGTTGTTGAAGCCGGCACGCCCGGCGTCAAGGTCGTCAAGGCCGAGATCAAGCACGGCATCCGCGCCAGCGATACGGTGGCCATCGTCTTTGATAACGCCCGCATCCCTTACGACAACATCCTGGGGAGCGCCGAAGTACGCCAGCGCGATCGGGAGAGCACAAAGGGCTTCAAAGGGGCGATGAAGACCTTCGACGCCTCGCGCCCCATTGTCGCGGCGACGGCGGTGGGCGTGGCGCGTGCCGCACTGGAGTTAACGAAAGAGAAGCTCCAAGAGGCCGGTATTACCATCCGCTACGATGCTCCGCCGCACGAGATGACGGCCATTGAGCGCGATGTGATTGAGATGGAGGCTGAGCTCCGCGCGGCTTGGCTGCTGACATTACGCGCCGGCTCAATGATGGATCACAGCGAGCCTAACGCACGGGAGTCCAGCATGTGCAAAGCCAAGGCCGGCGAAGCCAGCACCCGCATCGCCCAGAAATGCGTGGAAATCCTGGGGCCTTTGGGCTACAGCCGCGAATGGCTGGTTGAAAAGCTCATGCGCGACGCCAAGATCGCCGACCTCTACGAGGGCACCCACGAGATCAACCTGCTCATCGTCGCCCGCCAGGTTTTGAACTACAGCTCCAGTGAGCTGCCCGCCTGACCTATACCGCGCAAGCAAAACCCGAAGGGCGGAGATGGTATTCTCCGCCCTTCTTGCCCCAAAGCCAACAGTGGAACTGCGCTCTTCTTCCTAACCGGCGCGTTTGGGCAGCGCGACGGTGAACTCACCCTTGAGTTTCAGGGAGTCGTCCTCCAACCCTTTGACCGTCAACCGGCCGTCGACGAGCGCCTCGCCACCCTCCTCGCGCTTCTCCGTCACCTCTCCCCGGCAGACCACCGTCTCACCGGGTTTGGTCATCCC
>DAOTYL010000073.1:0-6118 GCA_034434955.1 Anaerolineae bacterium
ATTGTCCTCGTCTTCGCGCACGTCAAACCCGATCAGGTCGATGCTTTCAAAGCCGCCACGCTTGAAAATGCCCGTCAGAGCGTCAAGGAGCCGGGTATCGCCCGCTTTGATGTGATTCAGCAGATAGATGACCCTACCCGCTTCGTGTTGGTGGAGGTTTACCGCAGCCCTGAGGCCCCGGCCAGCCACAAAGAAACTGCCCATTACCAAACGTGGCGGGATACAGTGGAAGAGATGATGGCCGAGCCACGCTCCAGCATCAAATATGTCAACCTGTTCCCTGATGATGCGGGTTGGGGGTAATGCGCGATGCACTTTGAGTTCGCCACTGCCACGCGCATCATCTTCGGTCCGAATACCGTGAACGAAGTGCCACAAGCAGCGGCATCGCTGGGGCGGCGAGTGCTGCTGGTCACGGGCGCAACATTGGAGCGTGCTGCCCCGCTTGTCCAGCAACTCCGTGAGCGCAGCCTTGAGGTGCTGACTTTCAGCATAATGGGGGAGCCAACCACTACCGACGTCTCCGAGGGCGTCCGGCGGGCACGCGAGGCGGGGTGCGACCTGATCATCGGGCTGGGCGGTGGCAGCGTCCTCGATGCTGGTAAGGCCATCGCAGCCCTTCTCTCCAACGGCGGTGAGCCGTTGGACTATCTGGAGGTCATCGGGCGGGGGCAACCCATCACACAGCCCGCCGCGCCTTACATTGCTGTCCCTACCACGGCGGGCACCGGCTCGGAGGTCACCAAGAATGCCGTACTTCATTCTCCGGAGCACCGCGTCAAGGCAAGCATACGCAGCCCCTTTATGCTCCCTCGCCTTGCGGTGGTTGACCCCACGCTAACCTACACTACGCCGCCCTCGGTGACCGCTGGCGCCGGTCTGGACGCCCTCACTCAGCTCATCGAACCGTATGTCTCTACCAAGGCCAACCCCATGACGGACGCCCTGTGTCGCGAAGGGATGCGCCGCGTAGCACGCTCGTTGCGGCGGGCTTACCAAAATGGGAACGACGCCCCAGCACGCGAGGATATGGCACTGGCCAGCCTCTTCGGCGGGATAGCGCTGGCCAATGCCGCTCTAGGAGCGGTGCATGGCTTAGCCGGCCCGCTGGGCGGTTTTTACACTGCCCCTCACGGCATGATCTGCGCCCGTCTGCTGCCATATGTGATGGCGGTCAATGTGCGTGCCCTGCGCACACGCCTACCCGACTCGCCTGCCCTGCAGCGTTACGAGGAGATCGCTCGCCTCCTCGCAGGCAACCCTGCTGCCAGCGCTGAGGACGGCGCTGCATGGGTTGAGAAATTGTGTGCCGATCTGGACATCCCGCCGCTTGCCCGTTGGGGGGTGACGCAGGAGGATTTTCCGGTGCTGATCGTGGCGGCCCAGAAGGCCAGCAGCACAAAGGGCAACCCTATCCTCCTCACCGATGAGGAGTTGGCGGAGGTGCTGGAGCGGGCGCTTTAACCTCGCCGTCCTATGATGTATGCCTCAGTGAGTGCCTCACGGGGGCCTCGAACAACTCGGCTGTTGGGCCGAACTCAACGCAGCCTGCTGCAGGGCGCGCTCTACCTGCTCCTCTTGGATATGCGGGTCGCGGATGACGGCCATTTTGAGGCTGTGTTGAAATTCCGTTAAGGTCAGGAGGATCGTAGACTCGCCTCCAAGAGGGTTGCTGCGGCTACTTGTGCTGGTCTGATGTTAGAGTACAATAGCGGTAGCCGATGCCCGCCAGAGGCCAGCCGTTTGACTCAAGCGGGGAGTGTGATTCCGGGGATGATGTAAGGAAGGGTCAGTTGGACATGGCCGAGCAACTCGCAAGGCATAAGACTACGCTTCTCTTGCTGGCCGTTCTGGTGGTCAGCGCTGCCCTTGGAGCGGCCTGGGGGTCGTCCAGCGTCAGCATTGTGGACACCGGCCCTTGGCAACTTGAGAAGAGCTACCAAGGGATTTACGTTCAGGCCGTCGCCGATGCCTATCAAGAAGATGGGAACGACTCGCTGGCCGCCGAACGCCTTTCCTACCTCTGCCAAACAGATGGTGGACTTACTGCGGCACTTGACGAGGCTGAGTTGCGCTACGGTTCCGACCCGCAGAAGAGGGCCAATCTGGATCAGCTCAGGACGCTGGTCACCAGTGGGCGGGTTGTCCAGAATGAAGCAGTAGCAGTGTGCAACCTGAAAAGCATCAGCAGTTGGGCCTCGCTGGCACGCATCTTGGCGCCGTTGCTGCTCGTGCTGCTTGCCCTCGCTATTGTGGGCTTTGCCCTGATGCGCGTCATCCGCGCCAGCGAGGAGCAGGCGGCAAAGCCTGCTGTGGCGGCTCCCCCTGCGCAGCCGCCGACAGGCGCCCCTGTGCCGCCCACCTCTGCAGTATCACCACCCGCTCAAGCTCCTCCTACCCGTGCGCGGGGGGTGCTGCCTCCCTTGCCTTTTGGCCGTCGGGGACGGGAGGAAGAGACCGTCCCCCGCAGCGCAGCAGCCCTCGGCGCCCAGATCTCCAGAGCCGTCGAGAAAACGGATTTTGAAGCCATAGGGGAGGAGCCACCGCTGGTGCAGTTCATGACCACCTATCTGCACGGCGATGACCTCTACGATGACTCCTTCAGCATAGAGACACCCTCCGGCGAGTTTCTTGGGGAGACCGGCGTAGGCATCTCGGAAACGATCGGCACTGCCACTGAGGCCAAGAATGTCACGGCGCTAGAGGTCTGGCTCTTTGATAAGAACGACATCCGCACCGTTACCAAGGTGCTGATGAGCGATTACGCTTTCAACGACGATGCTATCCGCGCACGGTTGGCCCCTAAAGGAGAACCTGTGCTGGCCAAAGCAGGCGATAGGCTGTGGCTGGAAACGGCCACCTTGCGCGTACAGGCCCGCGTTGTGGACCTCTCCTACAAGTCGGGGACCATGCCCCCCAACAGTGTGATTGAGCGCATCACCATTGAGCTGGCCGCGTGGAAACGCGAACCGCAAACAGGGAGGCCCGGTGGCGGTTTGCCCGGCGCTCCCACCCGCGTCCCGCCTGCCGGACTGCCGCCTTTCCCAAGTGGAGGCTCTCCATCGTAATGGCCTGATGCTGGCAAATTCAGAGGCCCTGCGTACCAGCAAGCAACGCAGGGCCTCTTCATTCCGAGCGATACGCTGGTGCGTTGGCCAACTACTGGATGCCCACGATCTTGAACGCTGTCTCACCCGCAGGGGTCTGCACATGCACAATGTCGCCTACTTTGTGCCCCAGCAAGGCTTTCCCCAATGGGGACTCGTTTGAGATTTTCCCCCTACGCGGGTTGGCTTCGACTTTACCAACAATGGTGAATGTCTCCGCATCGCTCCCGCCGAGCTCCACTACGGTGACTGTGCTGCCCAAGCGAACGATATCGTTTGGCCCATCGTCCTCTTCGATAATCACGGCGTGGCGAATGAGGAATTCCAGCTCCCGAATGCGCCCTTCGAGAAAAGCCTGCTCCTCTTTGGCTGCTATGTATTCGGCGTTCTCGGAGAGGTCGCCCATCTCGATGGCTGCCTTAAGTCGCTTGGCCAGCCTTTTGCGCTCTACCTCGGTCTTGTGCTTAAGCTCAGCCTGTAGCTCCTCAAAACGGGCGCGGCTCATGTGATAAACCTGCTCGTCGGACATACTGCTATTTCTCGGTACTCTATCTCAATGCGTTAGATCAGCCCGTCAAGGAGATGGACCGTCATCACGCCGTTGTCCACATCTACTTTTAAGATGACATCAGGGATGGCCGGGATAAGGATTTCTCCCTCCCGATCGGGGCTGGTGATGATATAAACATCGTTGGCCCCTGTCTCGATCAAACCAGTGACTCTGCCCAGCTCCTCTCCCTCGTCTGTGATCACACGGATGTTCTCTATCTGGTAAAGATAGTATTCGCCTTCTTCGAGCGGCACGGCATCCCGAATGTGCACATAGATCAGCTCACCGCGCAGCATCTCCGCACTCTCGCGGTCGTCAATGCCGTGCAACTCCACAAGCAGTCTCTCGCGCCGGCCTGTTACACGCCTGACTCGGTAGGGATGATGTTCCTCTCCCACGTAGAGGGTCTCGACATCAAAGAGCCGCTCCGGATAATCGGTGAGCGGCTTCATGGCCAGCGCACCCCGTATGCCGTGTGGGCGGATGACACGGCCCACGATTAAGAAATCAGGCTCAGAAGCCCCCGCAACCCTGTCCTCTGAGCCTGATCCCAGCTGCGCACTGGGAGAGCGTCTGTGCGGTGAGCGGTATTTCGACTCTCTCATACCCCCCTGTTGGCTAGACAATTTCCAACGTCACGCGCTTGCCTTGTTTGGCCGCTATCACGCGCAGCAGCGTGCGGATGGCATTCGCCACGCGCCCGTTGCGGCCAATCACGCGCCCCATGTCCTCCGGTGCCACACTCAGTTCGAGGATAACAGAAGTGGCTCCCTGAATCTCCGTCACTTTCACCTGTGACGGGTCGTCCACTAGGGACTTCGCGATGTACTCGACTAGTTCTTTCATTGGGCGCCTCCAGGTTGCAGGGTGCTAATCAGTAGGTGGCGACGAATACACAGGCGGCGCGTCCTCCCTGAGGGGGTGGGATTCATCTGCCCTATGCTTCGGCCTCGGCAACCTCTTCGCTGCCGAGTTCGACTTCGGGCGCAGCTCCCGGCTCCTTCGTAACCTTCTCCTCGGCCTTGGCTTTTCTGGACGCAGCATCCTCCCCGTCGCGACGCGTGCGCGGGTCAACAGTCTGGCGAGCAGCTTGCTCAGCCTTGGCCTCGGCCAGTAACACCTCTAGGGATTCTCCCGCGCGCAGCCGCTCAAAACGTCCTATCACACCCAGCTTCTTGAACATGCGGTAAACGGCTTCGCTGGGCTGAGCGCCCTTGTTCAACCAGTAAAGGGCGCGTGCCTCATCAATCTCCACCGTCTCCGGTGAAGTACGGGGGTTGTAGAAGCCGATTTTCTCGATGTAGCGCCCGTCGCGGGGGCTGCGGCTATCGGCCACCACGATGCGATAACTTGGCTGACCTTTGGCCCCCATGCGGCGTAGTCTGATACGAACCATGCTGTTGTCTTTGCTCCTTCTCTGTCAGGATGTGATCGTGCGCTTGACAACCGCCCTCTTGCTAACGAAACAGCCCTCGTATATCGGTGGGCAGTCTCTGCTGGGCGAGTTTTTTCATCATACGCTGCGCCGTCTGGAACTGCCTGATCAACTGGTTGACTTCCCGCACGTCCCGACCGCTGCCTGCAGCGATACGCCTGCGGCGACTGGCATTCAGAATCTCAGGCCGTGCACGCTCCTCCGGCGTCATGGAGTTGATTATAGACTCAAAGACCTTTAATTGTCTATCAATCTCCTGCGGATCGATTTGCCCCATCGCCGGCCCTAATCCGGCCATCTCCAGTATCTGCGCCAAAGGCCCCATCTTCTTGATCTGCTGCATCTGCTTGCGGAAGTCTTCAAGGGTGAAGCTCGCGCTGCGCAGCCGCTGCGCCATCTCGCGTGCTTCTTGCTCCTCAATCTCTAGCGCCTCGGCCTTCTCGATCAGCGTCAGGACATCGCCCATTCCTAGGATACGGCTGGCCAAGCGGTCAGGATGGAAAACCTCCAGCCCATCGGCCTTTTCGCTCGTCCCGAGGAACTTGATGGGAACGCCCGTCACCTCGCGCATGGAGATCGCCGCACCGCCGCGCGCATCGCCGTCTATCTTGGTCAGCACCAGACCTGTAAGGCCTACTTGCTCGTTGAAACCCCTGGCAATGCTGACCGCTTCCTGACCGGTCATCGCATCAGCGACCAGCAGGACCTCTTTGGGCTTGACGCGGTCGCGGATGGCGACCAGTTCCGCCATCATTTCCGCATCAATTTGCAAACGCCCTGCAGTGTCAATGATCGCCACGCTGGCGTTCTCATGGGCAGCTTTCTCAACCCCATTATACGCAATATTTGGCGGGGCGGAATCGACCGCCTCGCTGTAAACCGGAATATCAAGCTGCTTGCCCAAGGCGACCAACTGGTCAATGGCCGCCGGGCGGTGTGTATCTGCGGCGATGAGGAGCGGCTTGTGGCCCTGGCGGCGTAAGTAGAGGGCCAGTTTGGCTGCCGTGGTGGTCTTGCCGGAGCCAT
>DAOTYL010000074.1:0-1544 GCA_034434955.1 Anaerolineae bacterium
CCATGCGGTCGCCATCCATCGCCAGCACGGCGAGGTAGGGATGCGGGCGGGGGATGCCCACCTTGTCGGTGGCGGCGAACAGGTCACGCTGCGCCCGCCGCACCTGCAGCGCCATCTCCTCGCTGATGTCTTTCTTCTCGGAGGGGGAAATAGGATAGAAGTATTCCCCATCCAGGCAGAGCAGCGGCGACTGGTCCGCGTCTCCCATCGCCACCTGCCTATACAAGCTCTTCAGATAGGGGAACTGCTGGTAGATGCGCGAGGCGACCAGCTGAAAGGCTCGGCGTGCATATTCCTCTGCTGCCTGCCCGACGGCATCCCATCGGGCCAGCAGGTCAGCCTTGAAGGAGGCAGCGGCGATGCTGCTGGTGGAGGGAAAAGCCGGCACATCCCCGAATACTTCCTCCTGAGCCTGGGGGGCAAGCCGCTTGATGGTGCAGATGGCACACAGCCGTTCGCTCTCGCGCAGGGTGCCCGTCTTCAGCGAGCGGCACAGCGCTTCCCAGTATTCACGCACGGCGGGGTAGCGCTCATCCGGGCCGTGCAGCACCTCGCGCTCGCCGCACACCGAGCACTTCCAGCCCGGCTCACCGCCGCTGTGGAAATGGCGCACCAGCTTGCGGGCAGCCATAGCCTGATTGGCGTCCCGCAACGCTGCTACATAGTCGTCGACTTGCTCCGGCGTCGCCGTCCAGTAGAGCTCCAGCCAGTTGTCCACCTGCCGCTGCCAGATGTCACGCCAGACCAGATCGGGCGCATGGCGTGCCAGCACCTGGTAAACACGACCCGCAAGGTCCTGCCATGCTGCGCGGATGGCTCCTTCAACCGCTTGCGCAATGGCGCCGCCGTCACCAGAGGTGGTGAAGATGAAGCGATTGGGGATGCTGCGGGGCAGCTGGCCGTTCACCCTTACGGGGAAGATCATCTCACCCCCGTAGGCCTCGGCGGTTTCCACACCCGCCCGCGCCAGATGCGAGAGCAGGACACTGCCCACGTAGAGGTCGCTGGTGCGGCGCGCCTGGCTGATGAAGCTCTGCACCGGCCCCAGCGCCACGACTACGATTGTCTTGCTCATGACCACCTCCCTTGACCGAAGACAAGGTGGAAGCCACGCTGCTGGCACTCATCAACGAAATCTTGCATCACCCCCCAATTGCGGACGGCATCGGTGCGGAAGATGGTCATCACGGGGTGGTAAGCTGCCGGAGCGCCGCGCTCATCGCGTAGCTCACCGCTGAGCGCCACGCGCATGTGGACGGGCGACTGGAGGCGCGGGCGGACGCTGCCAAAGGCCGGGTCATCATGATGGGGCTGCTGCTTGCGGATATTCCACATGGCTCTGAGGGCTTCTTGGTAGCTCGAGTACGCAGGTCCGACGAGCACCTTGACGTGCTCTGGAGCGAAGACAGGATAGGAGGGCAACGCGCGGAAGGGTTGCCTTGAGGAGAGGCCCGCGAAAGGCTTCTGCGCGCGCTCTATGTCCTTCTTGAGCAGCTCGCAGAGTTGCTCAAAGTTTGGCGCTATGCGCTGCAGCCAACCTATTT
>DAOTYL010000075.1:0-19968 GCA_034434955.1 Anaerolineae bacterium
GAGCAGATCATCCAAGAGTATGTGCGCCCCGGCAACCTGCGCGTAGTGTATAAGCCTATCTCGTTTGTCAACCCGCCTGCTTCCCGTCCGGCGGCGCAGGCGGCGATCTGCGCTGGCCAGCAGGGCAAGTTCTGGGAGATGCATGATTCCATCTGGGCGCTATACGAGGCCAGCGGGCCGGGTGCTTACACCCAACGCCAGCTGACCGCCAGCGCCGAGGCAATCGGCCTTGATATGCAAGCTTTCCGCTCATGCTTTGTTTCCGCACAGACTTCTATTCTGGTGGATTCCGTGCTTGAGGAAGCCAGTCAACGCGGCATTATGGGCACACCCAAGATGTACCTCAATGGGGAAGAGATCATTTATCGTGGGGCGGAGTTGGCTTACGGCGATCTGAAGAATGCCATCGAAGCGCGGCTGCCGGGTAGCTGAGACCCACAACGTGTGTCAGGGAGGTGTAAGTGCCAGACGTAGCAGTTGACGTGGCGCTGTTCACCCTTCAAGAGGGCGAGTTAAGTCTGTTGCTCGTCCAGCGAGGCAGGCCACCCTTTGAGGGCATGTGGGCATTGCCTGGCGGTTTCGTGGAAGAAGGGGAGACCCTTGAGTCTGCCATGCGCCGTGAGCTGGAAGAGGAAACCGGCCTGCACGAGGTTTACCTTGAGCAGCTCCACACCTTCGGTGATCCGGGCCGCGACCCACGCGGTTGGATCATCAGCGTGGCCTATCTGGGCCTGACGCATCCTCAGGCCAATGTATTGCGGGCGGGCGATGATGCCGCACACACGGCATGGTTCCCTGTGGATAGAGTGCCTGCGCTGGCTTTTGACCACGCGCAGATCGTCGCACTGGCCCGCCAGCGCCTGCGAGAAAGGGTACAGACTTCCCCGATCGGCTTCTACCTTCTGCCTTGCCGCTTTACCTTGAACGAACTCCAGTCCGTCTATGAAGCAATCCTCGGTGGGCGCTTGGATAGGCGCAACTTCCGGCGCAAGATGCTCCGGAGCGGCCTGCTGCGGGAAACAGGTCAGTTTCAGAGTGGGGAGGGGCGCCCGGCGAAGTTATATGAGCTGCGATCCGGGGCGGAAGGGATAGCCCCGCTGCGCTTCTGACGGAGAGGGAGGCGCACCTTGCAGCATTAGGGACAGCCATAGGCCTGATGTTCCTCAAACGTCCGGCTAAAGTTGTGCCGACCACTGCCATCGCAGGCGGCGCGGAAGTATAGATAAGGGGTTTGGGCAGGATAGATCACAGCCTGAATGGAAGCTAGCCCCGGGTTGGCAATTGGTCCGGGCGGCAGGCCGGCGTATAGGTAAGTGTTGTATGGCGAATCGACCGTATAGTAGTCCTGCGGGGTGAGGTTGAGGTTCCACCATTCATCACGATCGGCCTGATAGCCCATCGCATATTGCACCGTCGGATCGGCCTCTAGTTTCATGCCGGCAGCCAGACGGTTGAGATACACGCTGGCGATGATCGGACGCTCATCGGGGATAACCGCCTCACGCTCGACGATGGAGGCCAGCGTGACGACCTGATAGAGCGTCAGGCCACGTGCAGCAGCATCGGTGCGCATCTGCGGGGTGACCTGACGCTCAAAGTTGCGCAGCATCGCTTCAACCAGATCGGCTGCTGTTGCATCAAGCGCCAGGCGATAGGTATCTGGGAACAGGAAGCCTTCCAGCGAGGCGTTGGGTGGTAGCTCTGCAGCAAGGCTCAGATCGGGGGGTAGGGGGGCACCTACCGCTGTCGCCGCAAGGAATGCAGCTCCCCCGAAGGGCAAACCCTCCTGCTCGTCAAGCCAATCTGCGATCTGCTCGCGCCGCCAGCCCTCCGTGATGCGGAGTGTTACCTCCGGCGGTTTGGCTTCGGTCAGCGCGTGTGCGATCTCGGGGATGGTCATGGCCGTGTGAAGGTCAAACGTCCCAGCCTCAATCTGCACATCTAGCCCATAGTAGCGCAGATAGTAGCGGAACAGCGTTGCATCGCGGATGAGGCCCAGGGTGCGCAGATTTTCAGCGATCTGCGCTGCGTTCTGCCCTGCTTCGACGGTGAAAGGGACGGGTATCGCTTCGTTGCTAGCCGGGGTGAAGAGGGCCTGCCGATTGAGGGTCAGATAGGCCCCCAGCGCCGCCGCTTCGATGGGGTTGAGGGACGGATTGGGCTGTGAGACCATTGGTGTCACCACCACACCACCTGGTGTGATGGAGCGCAAGAGCAAGGCTGCTGTGACGGTGAGCAGGAGGATGACAACGATCGACACCGTCAGGCGCACGGCAATCCCCCCGCAGCCGAGGCGTTTAGGGGATATCTGCATAGGCTTCAAGCGGCTGACCCGGTTCGTCCTCGGTTTCTCGCGCATCAAGGTACTCCTGCAACATGATAGCGGCAGCCACATCATCCAATGGCTCTGGGCGGCCCTTTCGGCGGCGTACAAACTGCTCGGCATTGACGGAAGAGTAGCTCTCATCCCAGAAAACAACGGGCAAGCGGAGATGGCGGGCAAGCTGACGTGCCCAGCGGATGACGATCGCCGCTTGTGCGCCAACATTGCTGTGAGCGTCGGTAGGTAAGCCGATGACCACCTTGACCACCTGTTGCTCCTCGGCGATAGCGCGCAGCGCTGCGAAGTCTGCCTGAAGCGATGAGCGTGTGATCACGCAATAAGGCGTGGCAAACAGCGCCAACGGGTCGCTCAGCGCCACGCCGATGCGTGCTTCGCCGTAATCAATGCCCATCACGCGCCGTGCTTCGTCCATCAGCGGCTCTCTAACTCCACCTGAATGCGCAGGGGCAGGACGGGCATCAGCGGCCAGAAGCGCGGCCACGTCTGGATACGCGGCGGCGCTCCCAACAGCAGTTCGCGGTTTAAGCGTCGTGCGGCTTCCTGTGTGCTCACACCGCGTACAAGCCGTCGCACGTGCGCCACGTCGACGGTAGATGAGATGTCGCCAGCGCCCTGCATGATGAGGGTCACGCGCTGCTGCTCATCAAACTGGATTACCTCACCACGCCGGAAAAGGAGTGTTTCCGGCACGATGCGGAAGCCCTCCCCCACCTTTTCGGCCAATCGCGCGTACACCACTTGCCGCGCCAGACGTTCATCAACAGCGATGCCCTGTACGGTCACGCGCATAGCCAGATTCAGGCGCTCCTGCGCCTGCCCTACATAACCGCTGAAGGTCTCAAAGTGCACCAGCACTACGGTCAGCGTTTCCGGAGGGATAAACTCTGCCTCCCCAATCAGCTCACTTTGCATTTCAGCATAGGCCCGCTGCTGAAGTTGCTGCAACAGCAAAGCCCGTGCGCGGTCGTAATCCTCTCGTGCAATGGCGGCGATGGATACGGCATCGCCTCCATACGTAGGCTCAGGGTTGGTCACGGCGACAAGCGCACTCAACGGCCCCTCAACTTGATTGATGCGGCCGGCAGGCAGGTTGCCTGTGAAGCCCGCTTCAAGCGCTTCGACGGGTATCTCTACGGTTTCGCCAATCTGTCCGGGTAGGGTGGCATCGCTGAGCGTTACAAAGCGCACCGGCTGGGCGGCGCTGGTGCTCACCACGGTACCCGCCGGAATGGTGACCTGATCGGGGCTGAGGTTGGTGAAAAGGACAATGCCGCGCGCCTTCTGCGAGGGCTGTAACACGGTGCCAGTTGCATCCACTGTGACAGAGGATTCGACCTCCACACCCACCCTGCGTGCTGCGATAAGGCCGTGCTCTATGTCCACTTGCCCCGGCTCGGCCGCAGGATCGGCGGTGATCGTCGTGGTCACCGTCACCCGGCTGATGGTCGGTGTGAGGTGTACGGTTGCCCCCGGTAGGACGATATAAGCTCCGCCAAGCACGAGCGAGAAGACCACAATCAGGGAGGTGACGCCGGCGCCGCGCCGTGTCTGAGAGAGAGATGTCACCCCTTCCCGATCGGGACGCGGGGATGGCTCAATGCGAGCGATGGTAGAACGCCGGTCCTGCGCACGGCGCTCAACGATAAGAGGAGCGCGCGCCACGCGCCAGTAGCGCCGGTGGCTGGCCTCAATGCTGGGGAAACAGGCGATACCCAGATCGCGTGCTTGCTCAATTACCACCGGATCGCGGGTGATCAGGGCGAGCTGGGCACGGCGGCGTGTGGCCTCGCGCAGAATCAGCACGAGGTCGAGTCTATCCCGCAGAATACGCTCATCCGAGTCGTCGGGGAGCACCAACAGCACGCGGGGCGCCCGCACCCAGCCCAGTTTGTCGCGCACGGAGACCACATCATCATGTGGCTCCAGATGGATGATTTGCTCCTTCACCGTGCCACACTATCCGATCGCCGAGATTTCATGACGTTTAAGGCAATCAGGCCGACGGAAGCACCGCGCTGCCGTCGGCCTGATTGTATGCCGTTTGGCCTCCCGATCGCTAGCCTTGTGCCCCTTTTTTCAACGCTTCAGCGACCAGTTCGCTGGTCTTAGCGATGGCCTCCGGCAGGCGCGAGGGGTCTTTGCCGCCCGCAGTAGCGAAGTCCGGGCGACCGCCGCCACCGCCGCCTACCACCTCGGCCAGTGCTCCCACAAGCTTACCTGCGTGTACGCCTCGCTTGACGAGGTCGGGAGTTACCTTAGCGACCAGCCGCGCTTTGCCCTCAATGGCGCTGCCCAGCACTACCACGCCGCTTTCTAGGCGATCGCGGCACCAATCGGCCATCTGCCCCAATAGATCGCTGTCCGGAGCCTCTACCTGTGCAGCGATCACCCGTGCGCCGTCCACTTCTTGGGCGTGCGCCAGCAGCGTATCTAGCGCACTCATTGCCGAGCGACGCTCCAGCGCCTCAATACGCTCTTGGGCGGCTTTCAACTCGCTCAGCAGGGACTCGACGCGGCTGATAATCGTGTCCGGTTCGCTGCCCAGGCGGGCGGCAATCACATTGAGGGACTGCAGGCGCTGCGCGATCAGCGCTTGTGCGCCCCGACCAGTCACGGCCTCAATGCGCCGTACGCCTGCGCTGCTGCTTTCCTCTTTGGTGATCACGAAGGGGCCGATCTCGGCAGTGGAGCGCACATGAGTACCGCCGCACAACTCGTAGCTGAAACGATCCTTGCGCCTTTGTGGCTGGGGAATGGTGATCGTGCGCACGGTTTCGCCGTACTTCTCGCCGAAGAGCGCCATTGCGCCCTCTTGACGGGCCTCGCTCAGTGGTTTGAAGGCGATAGCAACGGGCTGATTGGCGAGGATCAGGGCGTTGACTTGCGCCGTGACACGCTCAATCTCCTCCGCTGTGAGCGGGGCGTTGTGGGTGAAGTCAAAGCGCAGCCTGTCCGGTGCAACAAGCGATCCTTTCTGCCGGACGTGTTCGCCCAGCACGCGGCGCAGGCTGGCGTGCAACAGGTGCGTGGCCGTGTGGTTGCGCATGATGTCCCAGCGCCGCGCCTCATCAACAGCAGCCGTAGCCTGATCTCCTTCTTTCACTGTGCCTGCCGTTACCGTGCCTACATGTACTATCAGCCCGCCAATTGGCTGGCGCATATCCTCCACCTGTATCGTCCAGCCTGTGCCCCGTATCTCTCCCGTGTCGCTGACCTGTCCACCAGCCTCGACATAAAAAGCGGTGTGAGGCAGGACAACCTCAACAGCCTCGCCAGCCTTCGCCTCTTTGACGCGCCGACCGTTGCTGATCAATGCCAGCACTTTCCCCTCAAACGTCAGATGATCGTAGTCATAGGGGTTGTAGCTTACGCCTTCAGGCCCTAACGCACGCTGCTGACGGAGGTCCTCCAGTGTCTGCTGGTAGATCGTGACATCCTCAAAAGCGCCCGTCTCACCGGCAGAGATTTCACGGTGGCGCTCCAGTTCGGCGCGGAAGGCGGATTCATCCACTTCCATGCCCTCTTCTCGCAGGAGGTCACGGGTGATTTCTAGCGGCAGGCCGTGCGTGGCGAAGAGGGCGAAGGCATCAGAACCGCTCATCACCTTTTGGCCGGATTGCTTCATCTCGTCGACTTTGACGGTGAGCTCCGCCAGTGCATGATCCAGTGTGCGCATGAAGCGCTCCTCTTCCGTTGCGATCTGGTAACGCACGGCCTCGCGGAACTGCACCAGTTCAGGATAGATAGGCCCCATCTTGGCGATCACCGCTTCGGCAACCTCGGTGAGGAAGGGATGGCGCACCCCCATGCCGTGCGCGAAGCGCCACGCCCGCCGGATCATCATGCGCGGGACATATTCGCGCCCCGTTGTGCCCGGGTTCACCCCATCGGCAATGAGGAAGGTCGCTGCCCGCATGTGATCGGCGATCACGCGGTAAGCTACATAGTGCTCGCGGCGGAAAGCATCGCTGTGCCCCAGAATCTCTTGGGTGGCGTCCATAATGTCGGTGAAGAGGTCGGTATCGAAGTTGGAAGGGACATCTTGAAGCACCGCCAGCAGGCGCTCCAACCCCATGCCGGTATCCACTCCCGGCGCAGGCAGAAGCACATCGTACTGACCGCTGTGCTGGGGATCGGGCTGGGTGCGGTTGAACTGCATGAAGACCAGATTCCACAGCTCCAAGAAACGGTCGTCCTCACGCTCCAGCGCGGGGATAATGCTGTCCACGCCTTGTTCAGGGTGCAAGTCCCAGTGGATCTCACTGGTGGGACCGCAGGGGCCGGTTTCCGCCATCTGCCAGAAGTTGGTTTTAGGCCCCATACGTGCCACGCGGCGGGGATCCACGCCCACTACCTTTGTCCAGATGTCGTAGGCTTCGTCGTCGTTGTAGAAGACGGTGAAGGCCAGACGATCGGGCGGCAAGCCGTAGACGTTGGTCAGCAGATCGTAGGCATAGATGATGGCGTCGCGCTTGAAGTAATCGCCGAAGCTGAAGTTCCCCAGCATCTCAAAGAAAGTGTGGTGGCGTGGCGACGGACCGACGTTCTCCAAGTCGTTGTGCTTGCCGCTGATGCGCATACACTTCTGGGCTGTCGTGGCGCGGGTGTAGGGGCGCTGATCAAGGCCGAGAAAAACGTCCTTGAACTGCACCATGCCCGCATTGGTGAAGAGCAGGGTGGGATCATTGCCGGGCACCAGCGATGACGAGGCCACAATCTGGTGGCCGCGTGCGGCAAAGAAATCCAGAAAGGTCTGACGAACTTCCACACTGTTCATGCGTTTCATAACCGACCCACAATCTTTCTGTGTTGTGTTTATTTCCGGCGGTGCGGAGATTATAAGCAATCTGCACACGGCTGACAATGGCCGTGTGCAGTAAAGGATGTGCAAAAGTGCGGGCGCGGAGCAGGATGGGGACGGGGATCAGACGCTTGCCTCTGTGACGGGGTGCGTCACGGCGACATGGATGGCTGCTGATACCACTCGGGAGAAGTAGGCATCGCCAGCGCAGGCGCGGCAGAGCACTAGCCCATCGGTTTGTACTTCCCTTGCCCTGCGGAGAAATTCGGAACGGTATTCTCATTATAACCCGATCCCTTGACCGTCGTGGAGCATCGCAGGAGGAGCAGCATGGTATAATGCTCCCCATGAAACGCTACAGCCACACAGGATGAAATATGCTCCTTCCCTCGGTATTGGGTGCGCTGGTTGGGTTGGCGCTCGGCGGCTTGGTCAACCTGCTGGCAGATCGCCTACCGCCGCGCGATGAAGTCCCTGCCCATGCTACTGCTCCCCTCACAGCGCCCCGCGCTCTGCGCATAGTGGCGGTGGAGATCGTTCTAGCAGGGACGGCGGTCTACCTCGGGCTACGCGAAGGGTTCACCGTGTTTGCAGCCGTGAACCTGATCTACATTTCCCTCTTCGTACTGATGGCAGTGATAGACATCGAGCATCGGCTTGTGCTGCGCAGTGTGATGCTCCCTGCGTTTGTCTTCGCCCTGCTCGAAGTGCTGTTCAGCGGGCGCATCCGGCCGCTGGATGCGCTGGCGGGGTTTGCCATCGGCCAGATTGTGCTCACCGCTTTTTACTTGCTGGGCGAGGTCTATCTGCACTTCATCAATGCCCGACGTGGACAGCCGGTGGAAGAGGTAGCCTTTGGTTCGGGTGATGTAACGTTGGGCACTTTCTGTGGATTGGTGGTGGGATTCCCGCGTGTGGTGCCCATGCTGATCGCGATGATCTTCATTGGTGCGGGGCTGGCGCTGCTCTTCCTTCTTGTGCGGCTGATCCTCGTGCGCCGCTACGAAGTACACATTCCCCTGCCCTATGGCCCGGCCATCCTGCTTGCGGCGACGCTGCTGTTGCTCTGGGGGCCGGCGGTTGCACGCCTCTTTGGTGCACGATAGTTGTAGAAAAAAGATCAGCACCTTTCGGCGATGATGCCTCCCCCCAGCACCCGGTCTCCGTCGTAGATCACTGCTCCCTGGCCGGGGGTGACGTCAGGAAGCGGCTCCGCGAAAGTCACCTCAGCGCGATCTGCGCCCAGCGGTGTGACCCATGCCGGGACAGCACGCGCCCGATAGCGAATCTTGACCTCTGCGTGTAGGGGTTCGGCAGGCGGCGCTCCTGCAATCCAGTTCATTGCCTCGGCGACCAGACAGCGGCAGCCTAGTTCCTCCCGTGGGCCGACGATGAGCATGTTGCTGGCGGCATCCTTAGCGATGACATACAGCGGTTTGTGCCAAGCAATGCCCAGTCCTTTGCGCTGCCCGATGGTGTAGTCTGCCAGCCCCTGGTGCTTGCCGATAACCTCGCCGGTGTGCAGCGCAATTGGCCCGGGCACAAACGCCTCGGCAGCATAAGTACGCAAAAAGCGGCGATAGTCGCCGTCGGCCACAAAACACAGGTCCTGGCTCTCGTGTCGGGTGGCCACGCGCAACCCGCGAGAAGCGGCCATCTCCCGCACCTGCGCCTTGGTGTATTCACCAACCGGAAAGAGGGCATGGCGAAGCTGTTGCTGAGTGAGCATACTCAGCACGTAGCTTTGGTCTTTGAGAGGGTCAGCGCCCTTGCGCAGCTCATAGGTGCCATCGGCAGCGCGGGTGATGCGCGCGTAGTGGCCGGTTGCCAGATAATCGGCGCCGCGCGCCAGTGCCTGCTCAAGCAGGAAACCGAAGCGGATGTGGCGATTGCAGGCCAAGCACGGGTTGGGGGTGATCCCCTGACTGTAGCCCTCGATGAACGGGTCGACAATGCGCTGCTTGAAGACCTCTCGCACGTCGAGGACTTCAAAGGGAATGCCCAGCTTCTTGGCCACAAAATGCGCTTCGAGCATTTGATCGCGGGTGCAGCAGCGGTTGTCGCGGCCTCCGGCATTCATGTGGCCCGGCTCGGACCAGAGGCGCAGCATGATGCCCATCACCTCGTAACCCTGCTCCACCAGCAGGGCGGCACTGACGGAGCTATCCACACCGCCGCTCATGGCCACTACCACGCGCCCCTTATGTTCTGGCATATTCGATCCACCACAAAAACCATACCGTTTTCATCTAAATGCGGCGCGGATTGTAGCGTATGCAGCATCCTCTTGCCAGTACCTTCACACAGCGATCTCCCTGAGTGTTGGCTCCCCTACGTGTGATCTTTGTCCTTGCCTCTTGGTAGGCCATCGTTTATGATCTCTCGCGGTATGCGCGGGCTGCTGATAGCATCGCGCTTCTGCTGTGCATGAGGAAAGGATGCAACCATGGCACTCATTGAGTATGTACACGGCCGTGAGGTGCTGGACTCACGAGGCAACCCCACCGTTGAGGTGGAGATCACGCTGGAGGACGGCGCTGTAGGGCGGGCCATCGTCCCCTCGGGAGCGTCTACCGGTGCGCATGAGGCGCTGGAACTGCGCGATGGCGACAAGAAACGTTATGGCGGCAAGGGGGTGCTCAAAGCGGTTGAAAACGTCAATGGGCCGATTGCGGAGGCGCTGATCGGGCTGGAATCGACCGATCAAATCGGCATTGATAAGACGCTCACTGAGGAGCTAGACGGCACACCGAACAAAGAGAAACTGGGGGCCAATGCCATTCTAGGGGCGTCTCTGGCCGTCGCCAAAGCCTCGGCCGAGAGTCTGGGGCTGCCGCTCTACCGTTACTTGGGCGGCGTGAACGCTCACGTGTTGCCCGTCCCTATGATGAACATCCTCAACGGGGGGAAGCACGCCGCCGATAGCACCGATCTGCAGGAGTTTATGGTGGTGCCGGTCGGCGCATCGAGCTTTGCCGAGGGACTGCGCTGGTGTGCTGAGATCTACGCCGCGCTGAAGAAGGTGCTGAAGGATAAGGGTCACAGCACTAACGTCGGGGATGAGGGGGGATTCGCCCCCAGCTTACCCAGTAATGAAGCGGCAGTAGAGGTCATCCTTGAGGCCATTCGGGCAGCAGGGTATACCCCTGGCGAACAGATCATGCTTGCCCTTGACCCCGCGGCGAGCGAGCTTTATGAGGATGGCCGCTATCACCTGCGCAAAGAAGGACGTGCCCTCACCGGCGCGGAGATGGTCGACTTTTACACCAGATGGGTGGATAAGTATCCTATCATCTCCATTGAAGACGGGCTAGCCGAGGATGACTGGGACTCGTGGGTGTTGATGGTTGAGCGCCTGGGCGACCGCATTCAGATCGTCGGGGACGACCTACTGGTGACCAACGTAGAGCGGGTGAAACGCGCCATTGAACTGCGGGCTTGCAACTCGTTACTGACCAAGGTCAATCAGATCGGCACGTTGAGCGAGGCTATCGCTGCCGTCGAGCTAGCGTATCGCCACGGCTGGACGGCGATCATCTCGCATCGTAGCGGTGAAACGGAGGATGTCACGATTGCCGATTTGGCCGTTGCGCTCAACACGGGTCAGATCAAGACCGGAGCGCCAGCACGCAGCGACCGTGTCGCCAAGTACAATCAATTGCTGCGCATCGAAGAGGAATTGGGGCCTAGCGCTCACTACCCGGGCCTGGCGGCCTTCACGTCGATCTGCCGGTAGACGTTGCCCCTTGAGAAAATAGCCCTCTACCCAGATCGGGGTAGGGGGCTTTATCTTATTCCAGTGTGGCTATCCCCATGCCTCTTCAGAGGGAAGCTCCGGCAGGTCGCTGCTACCATGAGCCGTATAGGATTCGGCAACCTGCGAGCCGCGTCGCTTTGGGCGCACCTCTTCTACCTGCGGCTGTTCACAATAGGGGCAGATCGTCCAAGGCAGTTCCAGTAGCTCGCCACAGTTTGGGCAGGGTTTCTTCAGCTTGGTGTGGCAATAGGGGCAAATGCGCCACGCCTCTTTGGTGGGGTGTCCGCAGCCGGGGCAAATCTGCCGCCGCTCGATCTCTTGCAGTAAGGCTTCTTCCTCTAGCGCACGCTCGTATTGCTCGGCCAACGTTTCACGCGGGCGCAGGATGAGGTACACAAGCAGGCCCGGCACATTGAGCACCGCTACCACTAATGCCGCAAGCACCTGCGCGAAGACATCGCGTGAGCGGGCACGCATGTCGCGGAAGGTCCAGATCGTCATGGCGATCCAGAGTGCTGTCCCCATCGCAGCCAGAATAGAGATGACGGCTGTTAGCAAGCCGCTCAAGTGTTGCAGATCGGGGATGAGGTCTGGTAGCACGATGGCCCTCCTACGCAAAGCAGGCGTGGCAGCGATTATACAGCCCGCGCTGGGCGGGGGCAACACGCCCGGCTTTCAAGCGCATCTGCTTTGGGGAGTGGAGAAAGGCAAGTATTCAGATAGTTGCTGTCGGGTATCGGCTTATGGTATGATTGCTCGTGACCCTTTACACAAAGCGAGAAGCGCTTTGTGAGCCAGATACCACATAAGGAGCGGCAATATGGCTCGCGCCGATGTTCCCGATATTGTAGTCGGACGCTTGCCGATCTACCTACGTGCGCTGACACGCTTGCAGCAAGAAGGTTATGAAGTTACTTCCTCATACGAACTAGGCCGATCGTTGGGCATCAGTTCGGCGCAGATTCGCAAGGACTTATCCCACTTTGGCGAGTTCGGCAAACAGGGGACGGGCTATCACGTGGCCACTCTCTGCGAGGAGTTGCGTCGCATTCTGAAGGTCGACCGCGAATGGCAAGTAGCATTAGTCGGTGTGGGCGACTTGGGTCGTGCACTGGCGCGTTATGGCGGCTTTGCCCATCGCGGTTTTCGCATCACGCGCCTTTTTGACTCTGATCCCAAAAAGATCGGCCAGAAGATCAACAACTTGACCATCCTGCCGGTTGAGCGCATGGTCGAGGAGATCAGCGGCGCCGGGATTAAGATCGCCATGATCGCTACGCCAGCCGATGCCGCGCAGGAAACCGCCGATACACTGGTCAAGGCCGGGGTGCGCTCGATCCTGAACTATGCGCCGATAGCGATCAACGTGCCGGAGGGCGTGCGCGTGCAGTACATTGACCCCGTGCTGCACTTGCAACGCATGACCTATTATCTTGAGGAATGATTGACGCCGGCCCGCGCAGATCGCTCTGCAAGAGGCTAGAAGCTGGGAATAGCGCGGTGGAGCACGTCTAGAAGCTCCAGCGCACGGCTGGCGCCGAGGGCTGTCGCACCGACAGGGTCATCGGCGAGGAAGGCCGGAACGTTCGTCATACGGGTCAAATATTGGTCAATGCCGCGCAGCAGCGCTGTGCCACCGGTGAGCACCATGCCGCGATCGATGATATCCGAGGCCAGCTCCGGCGGGGTGCGCTCAAGAGCCTTTTTGACCACATTGCCCATGCTGGTCAACGGCTCAGACAGTGCTTCGATCACCTCACTGGTGGTGATGGTGATCGTGCGAGGTAGGCCGCTCACCTGATCGCGCCCCTGGATGTCTATCCGCAGTTCCTCGCCGACATCGGTGGCCGCTCCAACGTTGATCTTGGTCAACTCCGCCGTCATCTCGCCGATCACAAGGTTGTATTTTTTGCGCACGTAGTTGATGATAGCCTGATCTAGGTCCGCGCCGCCCATGCGTATAGACTCGGCAGCCACGATGCCGTTCATGGCAATCACGGCCGCCTCACACGTCCCGCCGCCCATGTTGACGATCAGATTGCCGCTTGGCGTGCTGATCGGCAGTCCTGCGCCCAGCGCAGAGGCCAGCGACTCCGGAATGAGGTGCACCTCGCGTGCGCCGGCTTGGATGGCTGCCTCGTGCACGGCGCGGCGCTCCACGCTGGTGGCCCCATAGGGCACGGTGATCATGATAATCGGCTTGAAGAGGCGAAAGCCGCCAACAACCTTCTCGACGAAGTAGCGCAGCATTGCCTCAGTGACCTCGTAATCGGCGATCACGCCGCCGCTCATGGGGCGCACCACCTGAATCACCTCCGGCGTGCGCCCGTACATCTCACGGGCTTCTTGCCCAATGGCGACGATGCGCTCTTCCTCCAGCGTTATGGCTACCACACTCGGCTCGTGGAGCAGGATTTGCTCCCGTTCAGCAATGGTGACGCTGTCCGTGCCGAGATCAACCCCAATGCGTCGTGAGAACATGGTGCCTCCGCATGCCTGCGGCTAGCAAGATCAGGCTCAGTGTGACCCTCGGGCGCAGCAAGAACCGCGCGGCCATTCTACCACAGATGCTCGTCGCAAGCAGTGTCGTTATTATTCTAACCCTACCACACCGGTGCTGCCTTTATGTGCGCGCTTGCGGGCCACTTTCAGGCGCAGGTTGGCGCGGCGAATAGCGGCTTCTAGAGCGGCTAGCGTGGCCGGGTCGCGGGGGGCGCCTTCGGCCATCATTTGCTCGGCACGGCGACGGGCGGCTTCGGCGCGGGCAATGTCGATCTCCTCGGCTTGCTCAGCCGAGTCGGCCAGCACGATCACCCGATCGTGGGCGACCTGCAGCACACCTCCGCCGATGGCGAACGATTCTTCAAAGTTGCCCCGGCGCACACGCAGCTCGCCAATATCCAGAGCGGCAACCAGTGGAGCGTGTTGGGGCAGGATGCCCATCTCGCCCTCAATGCCGGGCGCGATGACAATGTCCACCTCTTCGTCAAAGAGTTGGCGTTCCTGCGTGATAATCTGACAACGCAGCGGCATGGCCTACATCCTTATTGGCACAGCACAGGCCGCTAGCTGCTGGCTGCTTTGTAGCGTTCCAGCACGTCTTCAATCGGCCCGGCCATGTAGAAGTACTGCTCCGGCACGTCATCCAACTCGCCGTCGAGGATCATGCGGAAGCCGCGCACAGTGTCCGCGATCTTGACGTAGCGACCCTTGCGTCCGGTGAACTGCTCGGCAACGAACATCGGCTGGGAGAGGAAGCGCTGAATCTTGCGTGCGCGGGAGACGAGCAGTTTGTCTTCCTCGGAAAGCTCATCAATGCCGAGGATAGCAATGATGTCCTGCAGATCGCGGTAGCGCTGCAGGACACGCTGTACCTCACGTGCGGTGCGGTAGTGCTCCTCACCCACGATGTCGGGCTGAAGGATGCGGCTGGTGCTGGCCAACGGGTCGACCGCCGGATAAAGGCCCTGCTCGGCGATGGAACGTTCGAGGGCGATGGTAGCATCCAGATGAGTGAAGGTAGCCACTGGCGCAGGGTCAGAGTAGTCATCGGCAGGCACATAGACGGCCTGCATGGAGGTGATAGAGCCCCGCCGCGTGCTGGTGATGCGCTCCTGCAACTCACCCATTTCGGCAGCCAGAGTGGGTTGATAGCCAACTGCCGAAGGCATACGGCCCAGCAACGCCGAAACCTCCGAGCCGGACATGGAGAAACGGAAGATGTTGTCAATGAACAGCAGCACGTCGCGGCCTTCGTCGCGGAAGAACTCAGCGTTGGCGAGGCCGGTCAGCCCAACGCGCAAGCGCACGCCGGGCGGTTCGTTCATCTGCCCGAAGACCATCACGGTCTTGTCAATCACGCCGCTCTGGATCATCTCCAGATAGAGCTGTGTCCCTTCGCGGGTGCGCTCCCCTACACCGGCGAAGACCGAGTACCCTCCATGCTCGGTGGCAATGGAGCGGATCAGCTCCATGATGATGACGGTCTTCCCTACACCTGCACCGCCGAAGATGCCCGTCTTGCCGCCGCGTGTGAAGGGAGCGATGAGGTCAATGACTTTGATGCCTGTCTCAAAGACCTCGGTGGTGGTGGACTGTTCCTCAAAGCTAGGGGCAGGACGGTGAATGGGATACCACGCCTCTACTTGGGAGGGGTCAAAAGGCTTGCCGTCAATGGGGCGGCCCAGCACATTGAAAACTCGCCCCAGCGAGGTCCGTCCGACGGGGACTCGGATCGGCCCACCGGTGTTGTAGGCATCCACTCCACGCGGGAGGCCATCGGTGGTGTCCATGGCGACACAGCGCACACGGTTGTTGCCCAGGTCCATTTGCACTTCCAGAACCAGCGGCGGTTGCCCATCGCGGGGAATCTCGATCGCATCGTAAATCTGCGGCATACCGTCGGGTGGGAACTCGCAGTCCACAACGGCGCCCAAAATCTGGACGACTTTCCCTTTGCTTACGTATTCAGCCATATCTCCCTCGGCAAGCAATTCTTGATGTCACAATTGGCTCTGCGCCAGTGCCTCGGCGCCGCCTACGATGTCGAGCATCTCGCTGGTGATGGCCAGCTGGCGTGCTTTGTTGTAGGCCAGCGTGAGGTCCTCAACCAACGCATGGGCGTTCTCAGTCGCGTTGCGCATTGCCACCATGCGAGCTGAGTGTTCGCTGGCCAGCGACTCCAGCAGAGCCTGAAAGAGGATCAGCTCTGTGAAGCGCGGCAGGATTTCATCTAAAACAGCCTGCGCACTGGGTTCAAAAGTGTAAACGGCCTCCGGGCGGCGCTCACTGTAGGCTGCTACTTCCTGAATATGCTTGGCCTCTTGTCGGAAGGGGAGGAAACGTTGTACTACCGGCTGCTGGCGCAACGTGTTGATGAAGCGCGTATAAGCGATGTACACCTCATCTGCCACCCCGCCTACAAAGTCATCCGCTGCTGTGCGAGCGATAGCGGTAATGTCAAGGATGGAAGGGGTGGGGGGCAAGCCGCTGAAGTCGGCGGTGATCTCGGCGCCACGCCGCAGCATCATGTCGCGCCCCTTGCGGCCAATGGTGATGTAACGCACCGGCACAGACTGTGAACGCTCAAACAGGATGGCCTCACGCACGATATTGGTGTTGTAGGGGCCGGCCAAGCCGCGATCACTGGAAATCAGCAGGACCAGAATGCTGCGGATTTCCGCGCGTTCTTCAAGCAGAGGATGGGTGTATTCCCCCGCCAGATGGGTGCTCAGATCGCGCAAGATGTCCAGCGCTGCGGCAGCATAGGCGCGGCTGGCGAGCGTCTGCGCTTGTGCACGGCGCACTTTAGAAGCCGAAACGGCCTCCAGAGCGCCTGTGACCTTAGCGATGTTCTTGATGCTGCGGATGCGCCGTCTGAGTTCGCGTGGAGTAGCCATATCGGTGCCCTGCGCAGCGGGATATTAGGCCCAGCCGGCCTTGAATTCTTCGATGGCCTGCCGAAGATCGGCCTCGATCTCCTCGGTGAGCACCCAACCATCCTGCAAACGCTGGGCAATCTCCGGATGCTGCGTCTCCATGTATTGCAGGAAGGCCTGCTCCCATTCAGAGACGCGCTCCACAGGCACATCGTCGAGGTAGCCGCGCGTGCCGGCGTAAATGATCATGATTTGCTTGGTGACCGGCATAGGCTGATACTGCGGCTGCTTAAGGATTTCCGTTAAGCGGCGGCCTCGATCCAGTTGTTCCTGCGTGGCCTTGTCCAAATCGGAGCCGAATTGGGCAAAGGCGGCAAGGTCGCGGAACTGCGCCATATCCAAGCGCAAGCGTCCGGCGACGGTCTTCATCGCCTTACGCTGAGCATCGCCGCCAACACGGCTGACCGACAGGCCGGTGTTGATGGCGGGACGGATACCTGCGTTAAAGAGATCGGTTTCGAGGTAAATCTGGCCATCGGTGATGGAGATGACATTGGTGGGGATATAGGCCGACACGTCGCCTAGCAGCGTTTCGATGATAGGTAGGGCAGTCAAGCTGCCGCCCCCGCGTTCGTCGGAAAGCTGGGCGGCGCGTTCCAACAGGCGCGAATGCAGGTAGAATACATCGCCCGGGTAAGCCTCGCGGCCGGGTGGGCGGCGCATCAGCAGAGAAACTTGTCGGTAGGCCCAGGCATGCTTGGAGAGGTCGTCGTAGACCACCAGCGCATCTTGTCCCTTCTCCATGAAGTACTCGCCGATGGCACAACCCGCATAGGGCGCGATGTACTGAAGCGCTGCCGGGTCAGAGGCGCTGGCGACGACGACAATGGTGTAGTCCATCGCACCGTACTTCTCCAGCGTAGCCACAGTGCGCGCAACTTGCGCCCGCTTCTGGCCGATGGCGACGTAGATGCAGATCACATCCTCGCCGCGCTGGTTGATGATGGTGTCGATCACGATAGCCGTCTTGCCGGTCTGACGGTCACCGATGATCAGCTCCCGCTGGCCGCGACCGATGGGGATCATGGCGTCAATGGCCTTGATACCGGTCTGGAGCGGGCGGTAGACGTTGCGGCGCTCGATCACGCCCGGCGCGATGCGCTCGATGGGGAAATACGTCTCGATCTCAATAGGTCCCTTGCCGTCAACCGGCTGACCCAGCGGGTTGATGACGCGCCCGATGAGGGCATCCCCGACCCCTATTGAGGCCACGCGGCCCAGCGCCCTGACCGTACTCCCTTCCTGAATCTCGGCGTACTCCCCCATAATGATGACGCCGACCTCGTGCTCTTCGAGGTTGAAGGCTACACCGAGGACGCCGTTTTCAAACTCCACCAGCTCTTGGCTGCGCACGCCCGCCAGACCTGAGACGCGAGCGATGCCGTCACCTACTTCGATCACCTCCCCAACATCGGCCACGGTGATGGTAGGTGTGAAACTCTCAATTTGGGCCTTCAGCTGCTTCTGGAGCTCTTCTGTAAGTTCTCTGGAGATGTCTGCCGTCATCTTGTCTCCCTGACTGACTGGATTGAGGAGGCGCTGCCGGAATCAAAAAATAGTCTGAAGGGGAATCCGTGCAGGCAATTTAATTCTACCTAACTGTGCCCAGTTTGCCTAACTTTGGTGCAAGGAGGGATCATGTAAAGTGTGAGCGGGATGGTGTTACTGTCGGCTTGATGATGCGCTAGACTTATACGGAGACCCTCATGAAACACAAGGAGGTGAGGCATTGGTCACAGATTTGGCACAACCCACACAGGGCGGCCCTGCGCCGGCTCCGCGCCGCACGCCCAGCGTCTGGTTCTGGTTAGTGGCGCTGTTTATGGTAACCGTTGTGGCACCCATTCTTGCTTGTGGTGCGTTCGGTTACGCCTTTGCGCTGGGCAGCACACAACCCTCCGCCGCTTGGAGCGGTGCAGGTGCAGCAGTAGGTGTGGTGCGCGTTGAGGGCCCGATCGTCTCGGGCAGAAGCGTCGGGTTTGGCACGCCGGTCGCTGCTTCGGAGATCGTGCTGGATCAGATCAGACGCGCGCAGGATGATCCCACCATCAGGGCAGTCGTGCTGCGCATTGACAGCCCGGGCGGCGATGCGGTTGCTTCGGATGAGATTTATCATGCCATCTGGCAGCTCGATAAACCGGTAGTGGTCAGTATGGGGTCGTTGGCAGCATCCGGCGGCTACTATATCGCTGCGGCTGCAGACTACATCTATGCTGCCCCTACCACCCTCACGGCTTCTATTGGCGTGATTAGCGAGTTTATCATCGCCGAAGAGCTGCTTGACGAGCTGGGCGTTCAAGTTGTGGTCATCGAGTCGGGAGAAGTCAAGGACTTCGGCAGCTTCTACCGACAGATGACCGAGGAAGAACGCGCCTACTGGCAGGGTATTATCAACGAGACCCATGACCGCTTCGTGCAGGTGGTCGCCGAAGGACGCGAACTGGCTGAAGAGGATGTGAGGGCTATCGCCGATGGTCGTGTGGTCACAGGCCAGCAGGCTGTCGAGTTGGGGCTGGTGGATGCTGTCGGCTATTTTGACGATGCAGTGGCCAAAGCCGCCGAGTTGGCTGGCATCTCTGGCAAGCCGCGTGTTGTGGAGCTGACACCACAGTGGGGCTTGCTCAACCTACTGTACGGTTACGAGGCCCGCTTGCAGGCCATGCCGTCTATCGCCGATATGCTGCGCGATCTGGAAAGGCCTGCGCTTGAATACCGCCTTGCGGGTCCCTGATCGGCTTTGCTAGTGTCGCGCCTCGGAGGGCCACAGCAGCGCCTCGATAAAACGCAGCATGCGCAGGAACAGCGAGCGGATACGGGCCAGGATGTACCAGCCTTCGCGTAGCACCTCGCTGAAGTAGGAGCGCGGCGTGGGCTGTACTTGCCATTCGAGCAACATGGCTCCCCACGTCAGCCCGGCGCCGAAGCCTACCAACACAACCTTATCGTTTGGCTTCAAGCATCCCCGTTCGACTGCTTCGGTAATGGCCAGCGGAATGGAGGCGGTGGAGGTGTTGCCGTAACGCTCGATGTTGACAAAGAAGCGCTCCTCCGGCAAGTTGAGGCCGCGTGCAGCGGCCTGAATGATACGCAGGTTGGCCTGATGGGGCACGATCAGATTTACGTCTTCGATGTCTAACCCGGCTTTCTCCAGCACCTCTTCGGTAGCTTGCACCATCACGCGGGAGGCAAAGCGGAAAACCTCACGCCCGTTCATGACGATGCTCTGCTCCGGCTTGCTGAAGCCATTCCATGAAGAGCGCACGCCGGAGCGTGCGTACAAGTAGTCGCCGCCTGAGCCGTCGGAGTGCAGCACAAAGTGGCGCACGCCGCCGGGGATATCGCTGGCACGCAACACAAACGCGCCTGCGCCATCCCCAAACAGCACGCAAGTGGAGCGGTCATTCCAGTCCACGATGCGGCTGAGGGTTTCGGTGCCGATCACCAGCGCGGTGTCAATGGCGCCGGCCTGAATCTGCGCAGCGGCCAATCCCACTGCGTAGATGAAGCCCGTGCAGGCGGCAAGGATGTCAAAGGCCCCGGCGCGGGTAGCGCCCAGTCGATCCTGTATCAGGTTAGCTGTTGCCGGAAAGAGGTACTCGGGGGAGGAGGTGGCAACGATAATCAGGTC
>DAOTYL010000076.1:0-3778 GCA_034434955.1 Anaerolineae bacterium
CCCACACAGGTAAAGCGGTCGGCGAGCAGGCCGAGCAGATGCCCCAAGCCGGTGCCTAGCTCCAGCAGCCGCCCCGTCTGGAGGTGTGCGGGCGCAAAGCGGCGCACCAGACGAGCATAGTAGCGCCGCGCAAACCAGTACATGCTGTAGCGCCCCAACGGGCGGTCGGCGTAGTTGTAGGATTGGAAGTAGCGCTCGCCGTACTCCTCCAGCGGGGCACGGACGGGCGTGGTAGCCTGCTCCCGCATAGTCTCCTCATTCGTCAAGGTGCGGCGCGGATTGTACCTGATCTCCCCAATGAGGGTCAAAAGCGGGGTCCCTTCCAAAACAAAGCCTTGTTGGTTATAGTTTGTATGGAAGAACACAACTTCGTGCAGCTGCCGCGCAGCAGTGGAGATATACGGACATGCACAGCGCTGAGATGCTTTGAGCAAAACGCCTGTGCTCCTGTCTATCAGGCCCTTCGGCGTTTCGCCGCGAGTTGACCGGAGAGAACAAGGATGGAAGAACAAGGTAAACAGCAGTTACAGGAGGCACGAGGTGCGCTATCCGAGGCGGCTGCGGAGCGCCCATACCACCGCGTGCGGGCCTGGTTTGAGCAGAGCGCACCGCTCATCCGCTGGGATGTGTTCGACTCGCCACTGGGGCCGTTCTATGTTGCGGCCGGCGAAAAGGGCATAGTACAAACTGCCTTCGGCGAGAGCCGCAAGGCGTTCTTTAGCCGCCTCGATCCACGTGCGCGGATCGAGCGTGATGCAGCGGCACTGGCACCTGTCACGGCCCGCCTACGGGCTTACTTTGAGAACCCCTCTTTGCCCCTTGACCTACCGGTCGACTTGAGCGATGCTCCGCCCTTCCAGCGCCTTGTCCTACAGACCATCCGACGCATTCCGGCAGGCACCGTGTGGACCTATCAGCAGGTTGCCGAGGCGCTGGGCAGGCCAACAGCCAGCCGTGCGGTGGGGCAAGCGCTGGCACACAACCCCACTCCAATCGTCATCCCCTGTCACCGCGTGGTAGGCAGCGATGGCTCGCTGACGGGCTATGGGGGTAGTGGAGGCATCGCCACCAAACGCTGGTTGCTCCAGCACGAGGGCGCGTTGTGAGGTTCTCCTTACTCTGTTGAAAGCGGGTGGTGCTGTCGCAAAGACCGCTGTCCCCCTACCCTCTCTCCCATCCCCCTTGCCTTCGGGGCGAGGATTTCCCCCTCGGCAGCGGGCAGTTTGCATCGCCCGAAAGAATTGACAATACTAGGCAGTATACGACCTAGGATGTTCGTTGCATTACTGTAAGGTAATGTGGCCCCTTTCTTCCGTTATAATGAACCTAAATCGCATATAATGTAGCTTAATGCGCGGCGCATGGCAGGGGTTGCTGGCTCGGAAACAGCATTCAGCGAGGGCGGCGGAATGACAACACGAGGGCGGATTCTTTACGTTGAGGATAACCTAGAGAACCGCATTCTGATCAAGCGCGTATTGGAAGCCGAAGGTTATACCGTCATTGAGGCAGGCAACGGCCGGGAAGGGCTTGCGCTAGCCGAGAGCCACCGCCCCGACCTGATCCTGATGGACATCAACCTGCCCGATGTGGATGGCTATGAGTGCACACGCCGCCTGCGCTCTGCAGATGGCCTCAGCCAGATACCCATCCTAGCCCTGACGGCCAATGTGCTGGAAGGCGACCGTCAGCGGGCGCTGGCCGCCGGCTGCGATGGATACATCCCCAAGCCGATTGACGTGGATGAGCTCCCCGACCTGATCGCCGCCCACCTAAAAAAGCACCCCCCGGTAGAGCACGCATCGCAGCAGGAAGATAAGCAGCTGGATGGCGAAACGCCGCAGAAGCCGGGCCTTCCCACAGGCAGCGGGGGGAAACCGATGCAGGATACGCCGCCGGGACTGGGAGGGGGATCGGAGCGAGCGATGCCCCCTCACACGATGTTTTAAGGCGGTGCCGGAAATCCTCGCAACAGTGAAGGGTGCTGCTTGCGGGGTTGGGAAAGCCTAATTACATCACCCTAGATCGGTGAGGGTTCAACGAGTGCCATGACCGAGAGCGAGCGCAAAGCACAAGGCGAACTCAAGGCAGAGGAAAAGCCTGAGAACACCAAGCAGGCCCGAGCGGAGGAGGCTGGACAGGCCAAAGCAAACGCTGCGCCGACTGCCAAGGCAGCGCCCGTTCAAGGGGCTGCTGCCACCGCCCGGCAGCCGGAGAGCGCGCTGCGGGAAGCAACCCAGGTCAAAGAGGCTGAACCGCAGGAAGCCGAGGCGGGCGAGACGGTCAGGCCGCGCAAGCCTATCACGCTCTCTGAAGCGCACGTGTTGGTCGTTGAGGACAACGTGCCCAATTTCGTCCTCATTGCGCGTATGCTGGCCTATATGGGCGTGCCACGCTGCGAGTGGAAAACATCAGGCTGGCAGGTGGTGGAATATGCCGACACCCTGCCGCGTATTGACTTGATCCTAATGGACATCCGCCTGCCTTATGAGGACGGCTTCCAAGCGTTGCAGAAGTTGCGCTCCCACCCGCGTCTCAAGGATACGGTGGTGGTCGCTGTGACAGCGGAGGCCAGCGTTGAGCAGATGAAACGGGCCAAAGAGGCAGGCTTTGATGGCTTTCTGGGGAAGCCCCTTGATCCGGATCGCTTCCCCGATCAGATCAGGCGCGTGATGAGGGGGGAGCCTGTCTGGGAGATCGGCTGACCATCGACCGCTACCTTTCCCATCCATCCCATTCCGTCTTCCTCCCGCTACCTCCTCAAGCAAAGGATAGGTGCGATGCTAAAACGACTTGCAGGCCGCCCAGAAATCCCATCCAGCGAAGCAGCAGCCGCCCCGCAGGCGGATGATCTGCACCGCGCGTTTGAGCTGAGTCAGCGCTTCCATGCCTCCCTGCGCTTGGACGAGGTGCTCAATCAGGCTGTAGATAGCCTGGCTGGGGAGTTTGGCTGCCAACATGCCCAGATTTTCCTGCTCAGCAAGGGGCGCGATGTGCTGGAACTGCGGGCAGCCTCCGGCGAGCAGGGGCGTGCGCTGGTGACACACGGCTTGAGCTTGCCGCTCGATGGAGACTCGCCAGCGGCGCAGGCAGCAAAACAGGGTAAGGTGGTCGTCGCAGAGGGGCCAGAGGTGGCGCGGGCGCTCTATCGCCGTGAGGAGATGCTGCCGGAGACACGTTCGGCGCTGGCACTGCCGCTCCAGAGAGAAGGGCAGATGCTCGGCGTGCTGCTGCTGCAAGCCCAAGCAGCAGCCTTCCCACCGGCCCGCGTGCAGATGCTGAAGGCGTTAGCCGATCACCTCGCGGTGGCGGTGGCCAACGCCCAGACCCTCGCCTCTGAGGCGGCGGTGCTGGAAGCAGCCAGTCCTCTCTTTCGCGCCATGCGTGACCTCTCCACCGCCAGCACCCCCGATCAGATTGTGGAGGCATTGCGCCGCACTGTCCTGAGCGATGTGGATCGCATCGCCCTCCTGCGCCCCACCGAAGAGCCACCCGCAAGCGGGACGCTCCAAATCCTGAGCGTTTGGGACCACGACAACGTGGCTCCCCATGTGCCCTGTCCTGCGGCGTTGGCTGCACTAGCCCGCGAGCGGCCACTGATCGTTGAGGGCGCAGCTGCCATAGAGGAAATGGGCGGGCTGCGTGGCTACATAGAAGAGACCCTCAAGGCGACGGCGCTGGCCGTCTTTCTGCTGGCCGGACGCGAGGGGACAGCAGGCTACCTCATGCTGGTCAGCCGCCGCCCGCTGCCTGATCTCTCGCCGGCCCTTCAAGCCAC
>DAOTYL010000077.1:0-12567 GCA_034434955.1 Anaerolineae bacterium
GGTAATTGGCCCCCAACAGCACCAGCGAGCGGAATAGGTCGGGGCGGCGCTGAGCGGCATAAAGCGCCACCGCGCCGCCTAGGCTGTATCCCATGATGTGCAGCGGCGTGCGCCCCAGCAGATAGATGAACTCCAAAATGTCGTCCACGAGACGCACAAGGTGCATGTCGGGAGCAGGGTTAGCCGTCTGGCCGTGCCCACGTAGGTCGGGTGTCACCACGTTGAATCCCTCGTGGACAATAGCCGCCACCAGCCAGCCCATCTCTATACTGCTGGAGGTCGCAGCGTGGAGCGCGACGACGGTTGGGCCGTCGCCGCGCTCCGTGTAGTACATGGAAAGGTCTTTGACACGTAGGAACGGCAAGCGCACCCTCTGAAGATCAGCCGTTAGGGCTGAAGATGGCGTCAATCGCTTTCAGTACGTCGTCGCTCAACTGAATCTCGGCGGCTTTGAGGTTGCTTTCCAGCTGTTCAAGCTTGGAGGCACCCGTGATCACACTGGAGATGGCCGGCTGGCGCAAAGCCCAGGCGATGGCCAACTGTGCCCGCGTCACCCCCAGCCCATCGGCGATAGGCTTCAGTCGGCGGGCCTTTTCCACCTTCTCCGGCGTGAGAGTCTCTTCACGTAGCCAATCCACCTGCGCCAGGCGCGAATCTTCAGGGATGCCGTCGTCGTATTTGCCGGTCAGGATGCCGCTGGCCAGCGGGCTCCACGTCACCAGCCCCATGCCGTTGCGCACGGCGGCAGGCATGATCTCCTGCTCAAAGCGGCGGCGCTCCAGTAGGTTGTACTGTGGCTGTTCCACCTGCGGGGGATAGAGGTGGTATTTCTCGGCCAGATCGCACGCCTGTTGAATCTGCTCGGCGCTCCATTCGCTTGTGCCCCAGTAGAGGATTTTGCCCTGATGGATCAGGTCATCCATCGCCCGCATGGTCTCTAGGAGGGCGGTTTCCTCGTCCCAGCGATGGCAGAAGTAGATGTCCAGATAATCGGTGCCGATGCGCTGAAGCGACTTATCAATGGATTCCATGATGTGCTTGCGCGAGAGGCCCCGGTCGTTGACATCGTCGCTCATGGGCCAGAAGACTTTAGAGGAGATGACCAGTGTGTGGCGCGGGAACTGCCTTAAGATGCGGCCCATCATCTCTTCAGCTGCGCCACGTGCATAGATATCGGCAATGTCAAAGAAATTGATGCCGCTCTCATAAGCCTTAACGATAATGGCCCGTGCCAGATTCCAATCCTGCACGCGACGGCCAAACGTAAGCCATCCACCGAGGCTCAATTCGCTGACCTTGAGGCCGGAGTTCCCAAGGCGGCGGTATTTCATGGTGCACTGCCTCCTTTGCTTTATGCGTCTGTTTAGGGGATTTCGCCATTGGCTGCCCCCCGATTATAGCAGTATCGAAAGGTAAGCGGCCACGAGGAGACTTGATCGGTGGACGATCTGCCGATACCCTTACTATGCGGCATCCACAGAGCAGCCCATGCCTTGATGGCGAGAACCTCCGACGCATCAACCCACGGAGACAGCAACGTGTATCCGGAAGAGACACCTAGCCCCACAACCGAACGCACCAACGAGCAGTGGCTGGCCGATCTGCATGCCGCAGGGCCTCAACATGCGGAGGCGTTAAACGACTTGCGCCGGCGCCTTGAGCGCGGCGTCTTCTTCTATCTGAGAAGTGGGCGTAGCGACCTTACCGACTACCCAGACGATGTGTTGCGGCAAATGGCGCAGGACTTTGCTCAGGAGGCGCTGATCAAGGTGCTGGATCGACTGGAGACCTTTCGCGGGGAGAGCCGCTTCACGACCTGGGCAGCCAAGATCGCAGCGCGGATAGCCGTCAGTGAGCTGCGCCGAGCGCGCTACAAGGATTACTCGCTGGAGTACCTCACCGCCGCGGGAGAAATGATGCCCAGCATCACTGCACTGGCGGCTGACCCTCAGAGAGCGCTCTCACCGGAGGAACAGGCCGAGCGGCAAGAGGTGCTCGGCATCATCAAAGAGGCCCTGGCCCATGTGCTGACCGAGCGGCAGCGCATTGCACTGACGGCTTACGTCATTGACGGCGTGCCGATTGAGGAGATCGCCCGTAGGATGAAAACCAATCGCAATGCGCTCTATAAGCTACTGCACGATGCCCGCCTCAAGCTCAAACGACATATGGAGGCGCGGGGTCTCTCGTTGGAGTACATCCTTAGCCTTTTTGGCGCATGATGGCAGCGCCCTGAAGTAAGGAACGAGCAGCAGGAAGCGTCCTTGTAGAAGCGTGCAGCGTGCATAGGAGGCAAACTCCGTTGAGCAACGCAAAGGCCAGCGCCTCACCTAGTCCGAAACGATTCGCCGGCATCATGCAGATGATCTTCGCCACGCGCAGCGAGGACATCACCTGTGATGAGTGTTTCGAGCACATTGACCACTACGTGGAGCTTCTGCAAGCCGGGCAGGACCCTACTGCCATCCTCCCGCAGGTGAAGCATCATCTGGAGCAGTGCCGCTGCTGTGAGCAGGAGTTCCACGCCCTTATCGCCATTCTAGAAGGCTACGCCGAGGCATCAGCGGTCAACGGGGAGGGGCACACGCCCACTGCATCCGAGTAGAGGGATAATCTGCGGCCAAGTACCCCAAGGCCGCCTTGGGAGGTATTGGACTCATGTCACTGGAAAGAGTGATCATCCTTGGTTCTGGTCCGGCCGGGCTGACGGCGGCGCTCTATACGGCACGCGCCAACCTGAATCCACTGGTTATCGCCGGAGATCAGCTAGGCGGGCAAGTTTCCCTCACCAGCGAGGTGGAGAACTACCCTGGCTTCCCGGAAGGGCTGAGTGGGGCGGAGCTAGTTGAGAAGTTCCGCCAGCAGGCAGAGCGCTTCGGCGCTCGGTTGGAATATGACCTCGTTACGGGCGTGGACTTCACGGGTGGGCCGCCCTTCACCATTGTAACGCAACGCCAGACCTATCAGGCATGGTCGGTGATCGTCGCTATGGGTGCATCGCCGAGGCAGTTGGGCGTCCCGGGTGAGCGAGAATACATCGGGCGCGGCGTCAGCTACTGCGGCACATGTGATGGCTTCTTCTTCCGCGGCAAGGATGTAATCGCGGTCGGCGGTGGCGACAGCGCGGTCGAAGAAGGCATCTTCCTCACCAAATTCGCCACGCGGGTGCGCATCATCCACCGCCGCGATACGCTGCGTGCTAGCGCCATCCTACAGGATCGCGCCCGCAAGAACCCTAAAATCTCCTTCGTCTGGAACACGGTCGTGGAGGAGATCGTCGGCGAGGATGTCGTCAAAGGCGTGAAGGTGCGCAACGTCCGCACCGGTGAGAGGGATTTCCTCGCCACCGACGGGGTGTTTATCTTCATCGGCCACCAGCCCAACAGCGAGGTCTTTCGCGGGCAGCTGGCGATGGATGAGCAGGGCTATCTCATCACCGACAAACATATGATGACCAGCGTCCCTGGGGTGTTTGCCGCCGGTGAGATTCAAGACCCCCTCTGGCGGCAGATTGGCACCTCGGTAGGGCAGGGCACCGCTGCCGCTATGGCCTGCACGCGCTGGCTGGAGGCTCAAGAGGACGAGTTTGAGGCTGCGCTGGCTGCTGGAGAAGGATGACGCGCTGGGGATGACCTGCTTCTGCTGCTGGCATTCCCTGCAATCCATAAGCCCTCTTGACGAAAATTTCAGCAAATGAGCGTGAAACTTTTATCCTATTCACCGCCTGATGGTTTTATACTACCCTTGAGAAAGAGAGAACCTCTATAAGGTTGGTTTAGCCCTGCGGACAAGCGTGTGGACGAGGCATTGGTGAGTGTCAGCCCTGTGCCTTCTCCCCCACGCAGCCGATAGGCTCTATACCCTTGTGCACACCACGCCGGGTGTATCGCTTGCTGTTTCCTTCCCGAAGGCAAGCGGGTGCGCCTATCCCCAGCAGGGCCTGCACAAAGGAGCCAAAAAGATGAAAGGAGCACCCTACGGGCCGCGTGGACAACTTATTGCCTTTCTGCCGAGGCGTCAGCCTGCTCAGGCTATCGTTCTTGTCGCTTTGTTGATGATCATCCTGCTGGCTTTCGTGGGCTTGGCTGTTGACGGCGGTACACTCTACTTCACCCAACGCAACACGCGCAACGCCGCCGATGCTGCCATGCTCGCTGCCACCTATCGGCTCTGCCAGGGCGGTGCGCCCGCTGACATTCAGGCCAGCGGTCTTATGGCTGCCGAAGCCAACGGCTTTAACAACGACGGCGTCACCAACACGGTCACGGTCAACAACCCGCCCACGACGGTGAGCGTGCCCGGCAACCCCAACGAGTATGTAGAGGTGCTTATCTGGGCCGATTCGCCCACCTACCTCATTCAGCTCGTGTACCCGGGCCCAACGGAGACCACTGCCCGTGCCGTTGGCCACTGCCGTCCGGGCGGTGAGGCCGTGCCCTTCTCTGGATACGCCCTGGTGGGGCTGGCGACGCTCAATCCCTCTATGGCGAACGCCGTTGAGGCCCACGGCAACTCGCTGGTGCGCATCTATTGCGGTGGTGTTTTCTCTAACTCCACACACGGCAGCCAATCTATGTGGGTGCATGGTACACCGGACGTAGAAGCCCGCGACACAAGCAGCATCACCAACCCTGACCACCCGGCCTATGGCCTCTGCAACGGCGCAACTCCCCAGAACGGCGCTGCAGGCGGTATCCGTATGGACGGCGCAGCCAGCATGTCACCGGCGGGCATCCCCAATCAGCCGCCCATCACTGACCCATTGGCCGGACTGGGCGAGCCGCCCAATCCGGGCGACTGTCGCAATCCGTGGAGCGTCCCCCAGCCGTTGCCTCCCGGTTGCTACACTGGTTTGTCGGTCAAGCCCAATCAGACGATGGTGCTGGCCGGAGGAGGAGTGTATTACTTCACTGGCTCGGTGAACATCAAGGGCACGCTGGTTGAAGCGCCGGGTAGCTCGGGCCTGATGATCTTCCAAAAGGCGGGCAGTTTCGAAACCACCGCCCAGTCCACCATTCGGTTGCATGCCATGAGCAGCGGCGAATGGGCGGGGATGCTCTTCTATCAGGCCCGCGACAACACCAATGACGTAGGGCTGTGGGGCGGCGCAGAGATGGACATCACGGGGACGTTCTACGCGCCCAACGCCGGAACCTTTATCCTGCGTGGCAACTCCAACTCGCGCGTTGTCGCGCAAGTGCTGGCCAATGCGGTGGATTTCGCCGGCACTTCCGACTTTGAGATCATCTACGACGAGAGCAAGTTCTACAAGACGGTGGTTCCTCCGCGCATTGAGATCAGTGAGTAACAATAAGGGGGTGGTTGTAGCGCCACAAGGGACTCAACCGCCCCCTTACCGTGCTGCTTCTTCTTCGTTGTCTTTCTGCCCTCTCCGCTAGGAACTGGACAAGCCCGTGCTCCACGGTTAGACTAAACGTGCCTGATTCCTTCCGCAACGGCAAGTCTATCCGCATGTGGATCATGGAAGGAGAGCGAAGATGGCCTCGTCCGACCCCAACATTGAGCGCGACCAACAGGGTTTTGATTTCGTGGTGATCGGCTCCGGATTTGGGGGCAGCGTTGCGGCCATGCGCCTTGTGGAGAAGGGCTACCGCGTGCTCGTGCTGGAGCGCGGTAAACGCTTCCGCGATGAGGATTTCCCCCGCACCAACTGGAACATCTTTAAGTACCTGTGGTTCCCAGCTCTGCGTTGCTTCGGCATCCAGAACTTGACTCTGCTTAACGGCGTGTTGGTACTGCACGGCAGCGGTGTTGGCGGGGGAAGCTTAGTGTACGCCAACGTGCTGATGGAGCCGAGCGATGCCATGTTTGAGGCTCCTGCCTGGCGGCATCTCGCCGACTGGAAAACCATCCTGCGCCCGCACTACGAGACTGCTAAGCGCATGTTGGGCGTGACGACCAATCCTTTGCTGTGGCCCGCCGATCACATCCTGAAGGACATCGCACAGAGTGTAGGGGCAGGGGATACCTTCCGCCCTACTCAGGTTGCGGTGCTCTTCGGGCAGGCAGGCCGCGAAGGGGAACCGGTGCCCGATCCCTACTTTGGTGGGCTGGGACCGCAGCGCCGAAGCTGCATCCAGTGCGGTGGGTGTATGGTCGGCTGCCGCTACAATGCGAAGAATACCCTTGTCAAGAACTACCTTTACTTTGCCGAACAGTGGGGTGCAGAAATCCGCGCAGAGGCCAACGTCACAGATGTGCGCCCCCTGCCCGCCGATCAGCCGGATGGCGCCCGCTATGAGGTGATCTACGAACGCACGACGGCCTGGCTCCTCAAGCGCAAGCACGTAGTGCGGACACGCAACGTGATTTTCGCGGCGGGGACGCTGGGCACGTTGGCGCTGCTCTTCCGCTGCCGCGATGTAACGTGTTCATTACCCAACCTCTCGCCTTGTTTGGGTGACAGGGTGCGTACCAACAGCGAGGCGCTGCTGGGCGTCACAGCCCGCGATGGACGGGTTGACTACTCGCAGGGGATCGCTATCACATCCGTCTTTCAAGCCGATCCGGTAACCGCTATTGAGCCGGTGCGCTATCCCGACCGCTCATCGTTCATGCGGCTGCTGGCTGCGCCGCTGATCGAGGCTGGTGAGGGCGGCATCGTGGTGCGTCTGTTGAAGTCATTATGGGAGATCATGCGCCACCCCTTTGACTTCCTATACGCCAAGTTCTTGGCCCGCTGGGCCAAACGCACCACCATTTTGCTCGTCATGCAGACCGAGGACAACCTAGGGCGTATGCGTTTGGGCCGCAATTTGTTCACTCTCTTTCGGCGCGGCCTGGTGATGGAGTACGACAAGGAGCGTCCTATCCCCGTTGAGATCGCCATTGGCCACCGCATCACCCGCGAGTTTGCCGCCCGTGCCAACGCCGTACCGCAGGGCTCGTTCACGGAGAGTTTGCTTCGCATTCCGGTCACGGCGCATATGCTGGGCGGGGTGCCCTTTGGACGCCACGCCGGAGAGGGGGTGATCGACCTCAACTGCGAGGTGCACAACTATCCCGGCCTTTATGTGGTGGATGGTTCAATCATGCCTGCCAATCCGGGCATCAACCCCAGCCTGACGATCACCGCACTGGCCGAGTACGCTATGAGCCGCATCCCACCCAAGCCAGGGGCATCTGTGCGCACGCCGCTCATGGTCGATCAGCCCGCACCAGTGGCCGAACAGCATCCCCAGTGACGGACGATGGCGCTCTCCTCTGCTCTGGCTCATGAGGACCTTGCCGCGCTCTGCGCCCGCACCTTTCCGGAGCGGGTGGGGCAGGTGGTGAAGCACGTCCAGCCGCTGCCCAGCCGCCAGCATGAGATGACTGCCTTTGAGCTATGGTGGGAGGAGGACGGCGCTCCCCGCCGTGAGGCCCTCATTGCACGCCGCTATGTGAGCATGTTGAGCTGGTGGCGTCCTGACGATCGGGGGAAGGCGCAACGTGAGATGACCGTCTGCCGCTGGCTGCACGAGCGTGCCTTCCCTGTCCCCAGAGTCTATACCCGCGAGTTTGGGGTACACGGCGATGTGGTGCTCTTTGAGCGGCTGCCCGGTCAGGCGCTCGCTGCGGTGGGTCGCCCCCTATGCGAAGCTGTTGAACCCTACGTCGAGCCGCTGGCCCGCCTGCTGGCTTCCCTACACAGCCAGCGACCACCGGATGCCGTGCGCCGTGTTGTGCCGCAGGTCACTTTGCCGGGCGCACTGGCCAACCTAATGGCCATCGCTTACCAAATTGGGCAAGACGATCTGCGCAAAGCCGCCGAACGTCTCATGGCGCACGCCTACGATGTGCAAGAAGTGGGGCCGGTGCTGCTACACGGCGATTATCACTTCCTCAACGTCCTGTTTTCTGACGGCCAGATCGTTGGGGTAGTGGATTGGGAATTCAGCGCCCTGGGCGATCCCCGCTGGGACGTGGCGAATGCCTATATGCAACTAGTAGACTTCGGTGCGGCGGATGCCGCAGATGTCTTCCTGAACGCCTATCTGGCCCATAGCGGGCGGCGCTTTGAGGGGCCACCGCTCTATAACGCTGTTGCACCGCTGCAGCAGTGGGCTATCTCCGAATGGCTGGTCCAGCAGGAAGCCGCCGGAAAGCCGCACGGCTTTGCCCTGGCGCAGGACCTCGTCGCTCAGCGCGATGTGCATCGCCGGCGTGCGGAGATGGCATTGAGATGGCTGGCGGATAATTAGCAACATCATCCCTCTAGGACCAAAAAAGGGGACACCAGATCGGTGTCCCCCTTTTCTCTATAAGGTGGGCTGTTGGCTAAAAGCCGTCTAGCTCGCGCCGCCGCGGTTCTGTCGTTCGGCCATCTGGGCGATGGCCCGCGCCATCTCGGTGAAAGAAGCCAGTGTGTCAATCGGCACCGGAAAGATCAACGTGCTGTTTTTCTCGGCAGCGATCTCGGTCAGCGTTTGGAGATAGCGCAGCTGCAACGCTGTTGGCTCCTCGGCGATGGTCATGGCCGCTTCACGTAGCTGCTGGGCGGCCTGATATTCACCCTCTGCGTGGATGATCTTGGCCCGCTTCTCGCGCTCGGCCTCGGCTTGGCGGGCCATAGCGCGTTGCATGGTGGCCGGGAGTTCCACATCCTTGATCTCTACCAGACTGACTTTCACACCCCAGGGTTCTGTTGCTTCGTCGATGATCTGGGCGAGCTTGGCATTGATGCGGTCGCGGTGGGCCAACAGTTCATCCAGTTCGGCCTCGCCGATCACACTGCGCAGGCTGGTCTGGGCAATCTGGTAGGTGGCGCGGCGGTAATCCTCCACCTGCACCACGGCGCGTTCCGGATCGATCACGCGGAAGTAGGCCACCGCGTTGACCTTGACGGTTACGTTATCGTTGGTGATGGCTTCCTGAGTGGGCACGTCGAGCGTCACGGTGCGCAGGTCCATCTTCACCATACGGTCGATAATGGGGATGATGAAGAACAACCCCGGCCCTTTTGCCCCGACCAGCCTACCCAGCCGGAAGATCACGCCTCGCTCGTACTCCTGCACGATGCGCACGGCGGAGAAGAGCAACGAAAGGCCGATCACCGCGATGGCGATGATCAGACAGAGTAGCCCTCCAAAAAGCTCTGGCATATTGCGCTTTCCTTTCTCACTCGCAAGCCTACAGGGAGCACGCACACATAATCCTGCACCTGCATTATATACCTAATCGCAGGCATTGACACCTCTCCAAACTGGGGAAGAGGTTGAGGGGTGGAGGAGTAACGACCTTCGCTGCAAAATGCGCAGCCTCTGCTAAATCATCTCATGCTCGGCCTGACGGCTGCTCTCCTCGGCGCTACGCAAGCGCAGCACTTCCAGGGGGATGGTAACGGTTGTGCGCGTGCCCTTACCGATTTCCGACTCTATGGTCAGCGTTCCTTCGACCAGCGCAGCACGCTCCTGCAAATTGAGCAACCCTAAGTGCCCTTCGCGCTCGCGGGCGGCAGCAAGAGCCTGCTGCACGTCAAAGCCGCGCCCATTGTCGCTAACCTCCAACACGAGTAGGCCATGCTGGACACCCATATACACGCGGATCAGACTGGCGGCGGCGTGCTTCCGGGAGTTGTTCACGCATTCGGTGACGATGGAGAACAGTGTCTGGGCGGTCTGGGCATCCAGCAGCCGATCGCATTGCGCCTCCACCACGATCTCCACGTTCTGATCGTAGGTTTCCTTCATCTTGGCGGCCAACTGTTGTAGGCCTGCCTCAAAGCCGCGTTCCAGCGCTTTGGGGCGCAGCTCAAAAAGTACGTGGCGGATTTCTTTGGTGGTGCGGCGGGCGAGGTCCTCGACCTGATAGAGTTCGCTGATGGCGAGCTCCGGCTGTTTCTCAATCAGCCGGCGGATGTAGTTGAGGCGCATGGTGAGCGCCGCAAGGCCCTGAGTGGGGCCATCATGCAGGCTGCTGGCAAGCTGCTCGCGGGCGGTTTTCTCTACCTCGATAATGCGGTCGCGCTGTTCGCGGAGCGCTACATAGAGCCGTGCGCTGTGCAGCGAAGCAGCGGCTTGATTGGCTACCGCCCGCATGAGCTCCACATGGGTATCTTTAAAAGCGTAAGGCTCTTGGCTGCCCACTAGCATCACACCGTAGGAGTCTTGCCCTACGCCAAGCGGCAAGCAGAGAACCGTTTGACAGGTGCGGAAGCTCTCAAACTCGCGCAGCTCGGGGTCTGTCGCCGGTGAGGTCGCCAGGGCCGGCGCTGCGGTGCTCAGCGCTTTGGCGATCACCCCGCCGACCCCGGGCACGGTCACCCGATGATCGCTGGGGGTAACGCTGCTGCTGGCCCGCGCCACGCGCAGCACAGTTCCCAGGTCGTCGTCGCTCTCGGCGAAAAGCAGGATGGCGCTGAACAACGGCGGGCGCACTCCCACGCGCTGCAATCCCTCCGGCCCAAACTCAACGGCGGCCTCCAGCACGCGCTTGGGATCAAGCCGAGAGGCGCTGAGCACCTCGGCCATCTCATAGACTACGCGCATGTACTCTGTCGCAACTTTGAGGGGCTGTTCGCTGTGTCCGCTGCGCCGCCCTACTCGGACGGGCATGCTTGTCCCATTAGGAAGACTGGACAGCGAGACGATGGGGCCAACAGCAACGAGAACTGCTGCTGCCAGCAGGGTCGTGGGGAGATCGGCTACCCCTTGGCGTAGGATAAAAAGTTGCAGCGCCATTGCTATCCCTGCCACGACAGCACCGGTGATCAGGCTGAACGCCCAGTTGAAGTAAAGGCCCGCCATCAGAACGGGGACCAACCCCAGCCAGATCAGTGGGGAGGCGGTGAGGTAGATGCCCGCGCATACCAGCGCAGCATCTATGATAACTGCCAGCCCGGCGACAAAGCGTGCCCAGTAATCGCCCAACAGCAACAGCGCCAGCAGTAGGTTGGTGACGGCGGCAAAGATGCTGGCCACTGCCACCAGCGCGGGGATGGCCGGAGGCCACAGACCTTGCGTCGGGAATACGGCGAGAAGCAAGCCCGCCGGAATAACCCAGCGTAGCCCGAACAGCGCCCATTCCCGTGACGTAACCGGCGTTCGTTTAAACATGGGGTGCCCGCTGGTTTGGCTGCTAACGCAAAATGCGGCACACGCCTCGCTACGCAGGGCGGTGCCGCATACTATCGGTCACTGATGGGCGCGGAGGGGCTCGAACCCCCGACCTCACGGATGTGAACCGTGCGCTCTGACCGACTGAGCTACGCGCCCTTCTCTGACCGACATTATAGCATTGACGCTCCTGCGTGGCAATATTTTGGTCGCTTGAGACACGTCACCTGTGTTACAGGCACGCCTCACTCTTCCGATCTACCTTGCTCTTTAGTGTACCCATCGATGGGTAAAGCGCAACGACCGTTGGCGCTTCGATAGGTTTTCGATATCCTCCATAGACATTGTCAGATGGGAGCGGGGACGCTAAACTCTCTCCATGATTGTCAGATATTGGTCTGCGTTATTAGCGCTGGGTCCGGTGCCCAACATCGCATTGAATAGGGAGGCGACTTTATGCTGGAGCGAGAGCGCATTGAGCTGGAGAAGCGTATGAAAGCGGAAGGCAGGCTTCCCCCTGGCCAGTCCGCAACTCTGAAGTTCCCTGTGCTGCACTATGGCCCTGTGCCCCCCTTTGACCCCCAGACATGGACGCTGCGCGTCTTCGGCTTGGTGAACGAGGAGAAGGTATGGACGTGGGAGGAGTTCCTCAAGCTGCCCACAAAGACCATCACCTGCGACATCCACTGCGTGACGCGCTGGAGCAAGTTTGATACTGTGTGGGAGGGGGTGCCCTTCCGCTATATCGCAGAGGTGGTGGGGGTAAAGCCCGAAGCGAAGTTCGTGATTGCTCATTGCGAATACGGCTTCACCACTAACCTGCCGCTAGAGGACATGCTGGATGACGATGTCCTGCTGGCCTACAAGTACGATGGCCAGTTTCTTGAGCCGGAGCACGGTTTTCCCCTGCGCACGCTGGTCCCTAAGCGCTATTTCTGGAAAAGCGCCAAGTGGCTACGTGGCATTGAGTTCACAGATAGGGATCGGCCGGGGTTCTGGGAGCAGGCGGGCTATCACAACGACGCCGACCCTTGGAAGGAGCAGCGTCATGCGCGTTGGGCTGCGCCCGGCTGGTAAACCGAGGAGTGGCTAACGGCTGGCGTGGAGCGGCGAAGAGGTCAATGGGCTAAACGTGAAGAGCACCCAGAACGAAAACCGATTTGACACCATAGGCCGCCAAGGCTAAAATCAGGTCATCGGTTCGGCGATGAGGCTCGCCCTTAACCGCCGTACTCGGCTAATAGCCTCTACGAAGGAAAAGTCTTCGTAGGGGCTTTTTAATTTGAAGCGGGAGAAATAGCATGGGGGAAGCCCTGGCAGTCTTTCAAAGTATCTTGCACTTCTCGCACAGTGTTCAGTATGAAACACAGCGTCAACCTGACTTCTTCCCTCACCTGAACCTGGACCAAATTATTGAAGCCATTACTGCGCCTAAAGAAGAGTATAACTTAAAGCCCTTCTTCTGGACGCCGCTGCGCGACCCCCAGCTCGTGAGCTACCGTCAGGAGAT
>DAOTYL010000078.1:0-1503 GCA_034434955.1 Anaerolineae bacterium
GAAGAAGCCACGCTCCGCCGGCGCAGCAAGTTGGCCTGTCTGGGTGATGGCAAGGTTTTGCGGATCGCCCACAAGCACGCGGATCAGCCCATCATCGGCCAAACCGTAGACCGTGTGCCTATCCGGTGAGGGGATCAGCGCATGTGGTCTGCGTGTGCTGACACTGCTGCGCACACGTAACCCGCCTGTAGGATCGCCCAGCGCGATGATCGCCAGCCGACCATCGTTGAGCGGCAGGTAAGCGCGTCCATTGTGTAGCACAAGGTCGTTAGCAGGCGCCGGCGTGCTGACCTGCACCACCGACTGCAAATAGCGGCGGTCAAAAATAGAGAGGCCGCCCGCATCGGCCACATAGACAAAGCCACCCTCAAGTGCGACGGCATTGGCCGCACCTCGGGTCTGCCGCAGCGCAACCGGCATCGGGAGAGATGCGCCTTCCAGTGTGTAGAGCGCTATCCCGCGATCCCCCGCAGCGATCGCAATCGTATCGTCTGCGAGCGCCAGATCGCTCACCGGCAGCCCCTCAAAGGCCGGCCCCATCGCAAGGGGCAGGCCGTCCTCCGCCAGTGTTAACTGTGACCAACCGCCACGCCCGCCAACAAGCATCTGCGCATCCCCTAGCGCCAGTCGTCCTGCGGCAAGGATGGCCGTATAGCCGCCCCGCGCAAGCAGCGCACCTCCTTCGGTGATGGCATAGCGGCGCAAGCCGGCATAGCCGCGTGCCAACCACACCTCGCTGCCCGCAGGCCAAGCGCGGTAAGCCATCCCTCCTTCGGGAATGCTGTCTAGCTCCAGCGGATAATCAGGGGCAAGCAGGCTAAGTATCACAAGACCCGGACCATCTCCGGCGCCGGAGACCAGAAGGCGATTGCCCAAGCTGGCGAGGCCATTGACCGCTCCCATCCCTTGATAGGTGCGGATGGGGAGCGGTTCAGCACTGGCGCTCGCGTCGTAGATAGCGATCTGGCTGCCACTGAGGATGTAGAGTGTCTCCTCATCACTGGCGACATGCTCTGCCGGAACGTCGACCCACGCTAGCCGCCCTAGAGCATACGGCGCAGTGACATCAACCACGCTAAAGCCATCGCCCTCGGCGAGATAGGCCCGCTTCCCCGCCATTGTCACGCTCCTCACGCCGCGCCCTGCCTCGGTGGGTAGGATACCTGCCAATGTGGGCGCTTCTGGCCGGCTGATGTCCAGCGCTACCAGACCGGCCTCCCCCCCGGCCACATAGAGCGTATCACCGCGCCGCGCCACATCCAGCGCCGGGCCGGGCAATGTGAACGAGCCGAGCAGCGTCTCCGCCCCTGGTGCAGCGGGATCGATCACAGCCAACCCATGCTCACCAGCAGCCACATAGAGTGTGTCCTGATAGAAGGCTGCGGCCCTCGCATCCCGCACAACTGAAATGCGCCGCCGCAGGCGCGGCTGGCTCAGGTTCTCGATATCCACCACGGCGATGCCCTCATCGCCCAGCGCAACAAAGGCGCGTGGAGGGGCCAC
>DAOTYL010000079.1:0-6060 GCA_034434955.1 Anaerolineae bacterium
TTGGAAAGCGCCACCCCCCAACCCTAAAGTTCGTTTTCCCCCACTTCAACGCGCTCTACGGCCATCAGGTTGGTTGTGCCCGGCATGTAGGGCGTGACACCCGCGGTGATGACCACATACTGTCCACTCTTGACCAACCCGGCCTTGTGGGCGGCGATCACGGCGTTGCGCTTTACTTCATCGGCGTTGGCGGCAGGCGGGCCAAGCAGTGGAATCACGCCCCACGAGAGCGTGAGCTGGCGTTGGACGGTAGGGTTAGGCGTCACGGCCACGATGGGCATATGTGGGCGGTATTTGGCGATACTGCGTGCTGTTTGTCCGCTGGCTGTTGAGGCAATGATGGCTGCCGCCCGAAGGTCATGGGCAGTATCGCAGGTGGCATGGCTGACGGCGTCGGTCACGTCGCCCGTTCCGTATAGCGCATACGGTGGCTCGCTCCATCGGCCCGTCAGCATGTGTCGCTCGACTTCTTCGGCGATGCGCACCATTGTGCGCACAGCCTCAAGAGGGTATCTGCCGACCGCCGTCTCGCCGGAGAGCATCAAGGCGTCGGTGCCATCCAGAATGGCGTTGGCTACATCGCTGGCCTCAGCACGGGTGGGGCGTGGGTTGCGGATCATGGAGTCGAGCATCTGCGTAGCCGTGATCACCGGCTTGCCGGCGGCATTTGCCAGTCGGATCAAGCGTTTCTGCACCATCGGCACACGCTCCGGTGGGATTTCAATGCCCAAATCGCCGCGTGCTACCATGATGCCATCGGCTGCTTGCACGATCGCCTCAATGTGATCCAGCGCCTGCGGCTTCTCAACCTTGGCTATCACGCGGATCAACTCCTGGGGCGCACAGCGCACAGCAAGGGCCTCCTTTAGACGTTGCACCTCGTGGGGGGAGCGCACGAAAGAGAGCGCCACCCAGTCCACCCGCTGCTCAATGGCAAACCCCAGGTCCTCCCAGTCCTTCTCGGTGACAGCAGGGATGGAGAGACCCGCACCGGGCACGTTAAGGCCCTTATTGCTCTGCACCACGCCGCCTGTCACCACGCGGCACAGGACCTGCTCCTCGCTCACTTCCTCTACAACCAGCTCCATCAAGCCATCGTCGATCAGAACGCGCTCGCCCGGGCCGACATCCCGCGGCAGGTCAGCGTAGCTGACCGGCAGCACAGCTTGCAGGTCGCCGCCTTTCATGCGCCGGCCTGTCACAGAACGGGTAGTAAGCACCACGCGCTCGCCTTCGTAGATCGGCACACCATCTCCCGTCATGCTCCCGACGCGTAGCTTAGGGCCTCGCAGGTCAACCAAGATGGCAATCGGCTTGCCTATCTCCTCCGCTGCTGCCCGGATGCGTTGGATGTTTTCTTCGTGCAGGGCATGATCGCCGTGCGAGAAGTTCAGCCGCGCCACATCCATTCCAGCACGGATGAGGGTACGTAGCATCTCCGGTTCACGCGAGGCAGGCCCAATGGTGCAAACAATTTTGGTGCGCAGCATCATAGCACCTCCTGTGGCCAGCAGCGAAACGGTCCCGCCTACCATTGTAGCACCTAGGGCGCATTGCGGTGTTTTGTCGCTAAAGGTGCAGATGGCTAAAATCCAGCTGCAACTGTTGGCAGGGAGATAACCAAACCTATGCTTCTGGCTATTGACACGGCCACACGACAGGTCAGCATGGCGCTGCACGATGGTCAGGCCATCCTTGCCGAGGAGACGTGGCGCAGTAAAGACCATCATACTGTTGAACTGACGCCTGCCCTCCTCGCCATGCTCAACAGGGTAGGTGTAACGCCCACCGCCCTGATCGCACTGGCTGTGGCACAGGGACCCGGCTCGTACACCGGCCTGCGCATCGGTATGAGCCTCGCCAAGGGCCTCGCACTGGCTGCCGACCCCCCGTTGCCTATTGTCGCCATCCCCACACTGGACATCGTGGCGGCAGCGCAGCCGCACTATGCCGACCGACTGTGCGTGGTGTCACAGGCTGGCCGCGGGCGCATTAACGTCTGCTTCTATACATGGCAAGGAGAGTGGCAAGCTGCCGGAAAACCGTTTGTCAGTACGTGGGCGGCTCTGTGTGAGCATCTGGAGGGAACTGTGCAGGTAGCTGGCGAGATTGATGTCGAGGGACGGGCGCGTCTCGCGGCGCTGGGAGAGCGGGCGTTGGTGGCCAGCGCTGCTCTCGGGTTACGCCGCGCGGGTTTTCTAGCCGAACTCGCCCTGCGGCGCTTGGCAGCCGGCGATTTCACCGATGCGGCCAGCGTCGCACCTCTCTACGTGAGTTGAACGGAGGGCCTCCTTTATGCGCGACGACCGCCTCCATATCATCGTGCGGCGCATGACGCTGGATGACGTTGACCGAGTGGTAGAAATAGACCGCCTCTCCTTCCCCATCCCCTGGCCCGCCCGCTCCTACCGCTATGAGCTGCTCAACAACAGGCGCAATTCCACATTCTATGTGGTAGAGAAAGCGCAGCATAGCCCTCAAGAGAGAGAGCAACCATCGGGATGGATCAAGCGGCTCATCGGTGCGGAGTCGCATGTTCCGGAGACCCCCGCGCCGCAGGTGCTGGCCTATTCTGGCTTCTGGCATATTGCGGATGAGGCACATATCAGCACTATTGCCGTACATCCTGATTGGCGTGGTAGGAAGCTGGGAGAGCTGCTCGTATGGGTAATGGTGCGGCAGGCTATCCTTCAGGGAGCGACAATGGTCACGCTGGAGGTGCGCGTCTCCAACACGGTGGCGCAGAACCTCTACCGCAAGTACGGCTTTGAAATCACCGGCCTGCGGCGGGGCTATTATCACGATAATCATGAGGATGCCTATACGATGACCGCCGCGCCACTGGACGCCGCCTACCGCGCACGGCTTCAACAGTATGGCAAGGAGCTCCTGCGACATCTGCGTATTGAGATCGCAGAGGATCAACACACGGGATAAAGGAGAACCTCATGAATCTGGACGACATAGAGCGCTTCCGGCAAATTGATGTCAGCGATATGCTGGGTTATATCGATGCTTTGCCCCAACAGCTGGCACAGGCTTGGGAACATGCCCGTCGCCTCGACCTGCCCGACCATTTCGCCGCCGTGCGGCAAGTGGTACTCTGCGGCATGGGCGGCTCGGCCATTAGTGGCGATCTGCTGGCAGCGCTGGTGCGGGATACCTGCCGTGTGCCGCTGATCGTCAACCGCGAATACGATCTGCCGGCCCATGCCGCAGGAGCAGAAACGCTGGTTATCGCGCTGAGCCACTCCGGCGGCACAGAGGAGACGATTGCCGCGGCGCGTCAGGGTATTGAGCGCGGCACGCGCCTGTTGGCAATCACCACCGGCGGAGCGCTAGCACCCCTCGTTGAAGAAGCAGGGGGAACCGTCTGGAGGTACGATTATCGCTCCCAGCCGCGAGCAGCACTAGGCTGGCTCTATGGCTTGCTGCTGGGGGCCTTCTCGCGCTTGGGGCTGACAGGCGATTTGAGCGATGAGGTACAGGAAGCCGTTGCCCTGCTGGAGAAGGGCCGCGAGGCGTTGGGGGCACAAAGACCCGCTGCACTTAACCCCGCCAAGCGCACCGCCGGACAGATGGTAGGGCGCATCCCTATCTTCTGGGGCGCCGGCTTGCTTGCACCGGTGGCTCGCCGCTGGAAGACGCAATTCAACGAGAACAGCAAATCAGCGGCCTATTATGAGGAATTACCCGAGCTGGATCACAACTCTGTGGTAGGACTGGACTTCCCGCAGGAGCTGGTGAGCAAGATCGCCGTCATTGAGCTCGTTTCCGAGCGCTATGATCACCCGCGTGTGGCACTACGCCAGCAGGCCAGCTACGACCTGCTGCTACAGGCAGGCATCATGGCCGACCGCGTAGTGGCGCGTGGTGAAAGCCGTCTGGCGCAGCAGATGAGTCTCATCCAGTTTGGCGACTATATGAGCTACTACGTAGCGATGGCCTACGGCGTGGATCCCACGCCGGTGGAGAACATCCGCTGGCTTAAAGAAAAACTGGCTCAGTCCGACTGAAGGACAACCATGAATGTCATCGATGCGCGATATGCCGAACGCGGCGCGCCCAGCTACCTCTGGCGGGCAGGACAAGAGCGCCGTCTAGCCATGATCCGCCAGTGGGGGCATCCAGAGGGGGCAATGATCTTGGTAGACGGCTGCGGCGTGGGCGCATATGCCATCCGCCTGTTGGAGGACAGCCCATATGTCTTCGCCTTTGACATTGAGCATGACCGCACCGTGAGTGCCCATCAGCATGTGCCCAACACGCATGTGGCAGCCTCGGAGCATAAGCCCTATCCCGCCAACACATTTGACTTGATCCTCTCGCATGAGGTACTGGAACATGTACAGGATGACCGCGCCGCACTGGCCGAGATGGCGCGTGTACTGCGCCCTGGCGGGCGGGCAGTGATCTTCTGCCCCAATCGCTGGTATCCCTTTGAGACGCACGGCCACTATTGGCGCGGAAAGTACTACTTCGGCAATACACCTCTGATCAACTATCTGCCCGATGCTTTGCGCAATCGGCTGGCTCCCCATGTGCGGACCTATCGCAAGCGCGACCTCCTGCGCCTGATAGATGGCCTACCGCTGCGCGTGGTGCATCACACGCGTATCTTCGGTGCCTATGACAACATCATTACCCGCTTCCCCCGCGCGGGGCGGCTGCTGCGAGCGATGCTCCACGCACTTGAGCACACACCGCTGCGCATCTTGGGCCTCTCTCATCTGCTTGTCCTTGAGAAGGTTGCGGTGTGATGGGTCCCTCCCTGCTTGTGGAGCTGCAGCAGACGGCGTATCTGGCCGCCCTCCGCGCCGGAGAGGTGGTGCGTCGTCGCTATATGAGGCCCGGGGAAATCCGCCAGAAGCGCGGCCCACGCGACCTTGTCACTGAGACCGACCACGCTGCGCAAGCCGCCGCGCTAGAAGTGCTCCGCGAACGCCATCCCGACCACCGCATTCTGGCCGAAGAAGACCCACAGAGTCAGCCGGACGCTCAGGGTGTGTGGACTATCCCAGCGGGCACAGTGTGGATCGTCGACCCGCTTGACGGCACCACTAACTACACCACCGGTTTACCGATGGTGTGCGTTTCGGTGGGGGCAGCAGTAGATGGCGAGCCGCTGGTGGGAGCAGTTTACGATCCTCTGCGCAAGGAGATGTTCCTCGCAGCGCGAGGGCTGGGAGCAACGCTCAACGGGCGCCCCCTCAAGCCCTTACGTCCCGTTCCGCTGACCCATGCCATCATCAGCGTGGATTGGTCCCATGCGCCGGGCACGCGAGAACGCATGGTGCAGACGGTGCTGGCCCTTTCGCGCAGGTGCCGCACCCTGCGGGCATTGGGATCGGCGGCGCTGGGGCTGACCTACGTAGCTTGCGGTCGGGTGCAGTTTTACGCCAACTACGGCCTCCAGCCTTGGGATGCTGCCGCCGCAGCAGTGCTGATCCGTGAGGTGGGAGGCGAACTGCGCCGTCCGGACGGCTTGGCGTGGCAGCTCGGCGAACCGTGGGTCTTCGCCGGTCACCCCGAATTAGTTGCCCAGACATTGCGGGAACTGCCAGAGCACCCTGGCTTGTGATCCGCAGCAGTGGATAGTACACTTGTGCTATCACGCATTGCCTTGCCAGCAGATGGGGTGTGTCTACAATTACAGCGTGAAAGGGAAAAGGCGGCGATGGAAGACCGCGTGCGGGAGCTTGTTGAGCAACTTGTAGGCGATGCCAGTCTAACCGAGGATATGGACGATGCCCCAGCCCAGCAATTGCTGGAGTGGGGCATTGCGCAGGTGCGACAGTTGGCCCTACGCACCGCTCAAATGGACGAGGGTCAGGCCCAGGAGTATCTGGACGCCCGTATGCAGGCCTTGCGCCGCCTGATGCGCTACATCAACCGGCTGATGGGAGCGCTGCCTTATGCAGAACCGAATGCGCTTGAGGAGCACCTGCGGCAAATCTCTGAGGCTGCCGACTCTTTAGAGGGATTGACCTGCGAATGGCCTGTCGACCTGCAAACAATGGCTCGGCAGATTGGTGCGTTGCCTGCCGACGCCGCGCTGAC
>DAOTYL010000080.1:0-5664 GCA_034434955.1 Anaerolineae bacterium
AGCAGATCGGCCTCCCCACGGATAGCCGCACCGAAGTTCTCCAGCAGCGCCCGATGGCCCTTGTCCTGTCCCCCTTTCATGGCTTTGCCGCGCATCCCGCTGAAGGTGAGCGCCTTGAAGTCATCCAGCACGGCCACACCGCCGCCGGCGAAAACCTCCACGTGTTCTTTAGGGAAAGCAGGATCGCCCTGCGCCGTGTAAATCACCACGCCAAGCGACTCATCGGGGAAGCGCAGGGTGAGGATGAAATCCTGCCCATCGGTGCTGCCTTGCGCACTGACCGTGAGCGGCTCCTCGCCAACCATGCCGCAGATAAAGTCAATAAAGTGCACGCCCTCGCCCAGTAGACGACCGCCGCCCTGTTGGGGATCGTTGAGCCAGTGGGAGGCGGGCAGCGGACCGGCATTGGCGCGGAAGATCACCATCTTGGGGCCGGCAAGCGCATCCAGCGCAGCCTTGAGTGCTTGAGCGGTAGGCGCAGCGCGGCGGTTGAAGTCCACGGTGAGCAGTACACCCGCTGTCTCGGCAGCCTCGATGACGGCACGGCAATCGGATACGGTGAGCGCCAGCGGCTTCTCCACAAGGATATGTTTCCCCGCCCGCGCCGCTGCGATGGCCTGTTGAGCGTGCAGATGGTGGCGCGTGGCGATGATCACCGCCGCCACGTCATCGCTCGCCAGCGCAGCATCCAAATCGGTAGTGGCCAGCCGCGCCCCCATTTTCCGGGCAGTCTGCGCAGCCGAGGCGCTGTCGCTAACCACCGCACGCAGCTCAAAGAAGGGACTGGCCTTGAGGTTGGGCAAGTGCATGGCCCGCGCAAAGGCCCCTGCGCCCACTAAAGCCACACCGATCCGCTCACCCAAAGGTCGTGTAGCACGCACAATAGCCCGTTGAGCGGCAGGGACTTCAGCGGCAGGCTCGCCATAGGTGAGCAGCACGGCCAGCGCCCCCTGCTGCACGGCCTCATAGGCTGCCGCTGCCTGCTCGATAGGGTATTCGGCAGCGATGAGCGCATCCACGTCCAGTTTGCCATCGGCAAGCAGCCGCAGGAAGGCCACCATGTTGCGCTGTTCGGTCCAGCGCACATAGCCAATGGGGTAATCTATCCCCTGCTCTTCATAGGCAGCATCGTAGCGCCCCGGCCCCGCCGAGCGCGAGATGACGAAATCTATCTCGCGGCTATAAAAGTCGGGGCGTTCCAGATTCATACCCATCGCCCCTACCATCACCACCCGCCCACGCTCGCGGCACATGCGGAAAGCCTCATTGGTGGGCCGGCTGGAGGAAGTCGCCGCGCAGAGGATGACCTTATCCGCGCCGACACCGCCGGTGAGCGCTATGACCTGCTCGGCGGCATCGCCCAGCGTAGGATCAATGGTTTGCGCACCGGCGAGGCGTGCAGCCAGTTCGCGCCGCGCGGGGATGGGATCTGAGCCGATGACCACACAGCCGGCGGCGTCCAGAATCTGCGCTGTGATCTGCCCGATCAACCCCAGCCCAACGACAACGACCGTCTCCCCCAGTGTCACCTCGGCACGGCGCACCCCTTGCAGGGCAATCGCGCCGAGGGTGGTGAAAGCCGCCTGCCGGAAGGTCACACCTTCCGGAATGGGCGCCAGCAGATTGAGCGGCACGGCATCGTACTCGGCGTGATTGGCGTAGCCTGCACCGGCACAAGCCACACGGTCGCCGGCCCGCAGCGTGCTGACGCCACGCCCCGCTTCAACAACTACGCCCGCTGCGCTGTAGCCGGTGGGCAGCCACGTCTCGGCTATCTCGCGCACCTGCCCAGCCGTGAAACGCAGCCCCTCACGCAGGGCAAGGTCTATGGCGCGTCGGATCAGCTGCGGCTGTTCCAGTGCCTTGCGGATGAGGCTCCCTCCGCCAGAGGCCGCTGCCATCTCCGTCCCGCTGGAGATGAGCGAGGCGGCAACGCGCACCAATGCGCCGCGCTCCGGCGTGGCGGGCGCGGGCACATCCTGCACCATCAGTTGGCCTTTGCCATCAAAGAAGACCTGCTTCATGTGCCCATCACGTTGTGGCATGCGTCAGGGCAGCCAGCACTGCACGCCCGGCTTCATGAACCGCTCCAAGGTCCACATCGGCGCGGAACGGATACAGCACAAGTGCCCACTCGGCTGGGAGTTTAACGCGCCCCCTGAATTTGGCAACCGGCGCGATCCTGCTGATCCCGTAGCGCGGGGCATATTGCCCCATCTCCAGCGTGGCCTGCAGGGGAAAACCCTCTAGCGGTAGGATGAGCAGGTTCGGCCCTTCGGGATCGGCGGTTTGGATGGCGTTGCGGGCAGCATCGATCCGCACCCGCAACAGCGCAAAATGAAACCACAGCGCTACATCTACCTCTCCCGTTTGCCTCACTGGCGACAGTTTGTCGCGCAGCAGCCACAGCCCCTTTGTCTTATCAAACCACACCTGACGGCGGTGGATGACCCCCACATCAAGCCGTGCATAACCGTCATGCGATCCGTCAAAAAGGTCAAAATGTGGGCTGCTGATCCAGCAGTGGATAGTTACACGGGCGTCGGCGCACAGGCGGAAGGGATCGGGTGGCAAGCGGTTGATCTCCTCTCCGTTCACCTGCAACGTGTTGTGATAGGCGGTTGAGCGGAAAGCATTCCGCGCCCGAGGGTCGGCAGTGTAGGTGTAGCTGCCGGCATCGATCAGCAGGGGCCGTCCATAGGCAGCGAGCGTCACGCTGAAGAGGTCGTTGTGGGCGTGGCCCCCCGCGCCATCCTGACCTACGCCCCCCGCGCGGATCGTGAGGTGTAGACCGGCGTGGCGCATCACGTAGAGGCCGCCTTGTGGGAAAGCGCGCGATGGCAGATCGGGAACGGGCTGCGGGGGAGAGACCTGCCAACGTGCCATAGCCTCTGCCCCGAAGCACCACAGGGCATCCTGCCACTGGTCACCGGCGAGGGCTGCCCAGGTGGACGGGGCGTCATCTAGCACCAGCGAACCCAGCGCCAGCAAGTAACGGTACTCATACACGGCGCGGTCGGGATCGGCGTGAACACCCAGCGGCAAAAGACGTCCATCGTCGGCATCCCCGATGACGGGTACCGTGCCATCAGGTTGGGTGACAGTGGCGATCACCTCCAGCATTGCCTTCAACCGTTCTCCCGCTTCTCGCGGCACGGCCGGGTTTCCTATGCCGTTGATCTTACACAGCGCCGCAGCGTGGAGGGCCATCTCCGTCACCAGCCGATGGTAAGGGAGCGAATCCTCGTAGTCCATACCATCAGGGTGAACTTGGCGTGTGATTTCCTGCCACAAGCGCCAACCTGTCTGCCGCCAGCGGGCCGCCTGTGGAAACTCTGGCAGGAGGAGGCCGAGGTAAAGGAGGCCGACGAAGTTGGCAATGAGATGATTGGTGCGCGGCCAGCCATCCTCCAGATGCGTCAGCAGGTAGTCGCCGTGCTGGCGCAGGCTGGCGAGCCACAGCGCAAGGAAGTTCGGCGTCAGCGCAGGCGAGTCAGCAATCAGGTGACACACCCACAGCCAGTTCACGGCGCGGATGGCCACGTCCATCGGCCCGGCCCAGTTGACGCCAAACTCGCAAGGGTTGGCGGCGATCCAATGCGTCACCTGATCCACGATCTCCTGTGCGTAAGCCTCCTCGCCGGTGAAAAGGTAGGCTTGCCCCAAGCGCAGGGCATGGTGAAAGCGGCTTAGCTCCCAGGGCACTTTGATGTCAAAGCCGCCCTGAGGTGCAGTGAGAGTGAGGCGGGTGTGGTGCTCCAGCGGCCACACATGCCCGCTCTTGAAATCGGCGTGCCAGTCGATCTGCGGCCCCAAAGCGACCTCACCGGAGCCTAGCAGGTCGAAGCGGTGCGCACGGATGGCATCCGCCTGCGCAATGCCTATCTCCCGCGCTTGCGGGAAGTGCTCAGCGATCAGCGCTGCGTGCACCGTCAGCGGCCCGAAGAAGCGCATTGTGGTGCGCTCCCGCCATCGTGCAGCCAGTGCTTGTGCAACGGCATCCACGCGCAGGGGGCGCGGTCGGCGCGAGGCCGTGCGGGCGTGGACTTCGTGCCGCAAACGCCGCCACAGGAGGTGAGGGACCTCACGCAGGGGAACCGAGGGCTTCATCGTACAGTGCCATCGTTGCAGCAGCATTGGTTTGCGCATCAAATAAGCGGCGTGCCCGTTGATAGGCAGCTTCACCTAGCGCATGCGCCCATGCAGAGTCGCGCAACAAATCGGTCAGCGCTTCGGCCAGTGCCTCGACGTCATGGGGCGGGACGAGCAGGCCGGTCTCGCCATGTTGGATCAACTCACGTGGGCCGCCGAGGTCCGAGGCCACCGAGGGTACACCCATTGCCGCCGCCTCGATGATAGGGCGGGCAAAATGCGGCACAGTGGAAGGGAAGACCAGCACCTGACTTGCCGCGAGCAAGCGCGGTACATCCTGACGCACGCCGATGAAGATGAGGGCAGCGCGGGCAGCCTGCGGCAGCGCCTTCACTGCCTGCCGCACCGCCTGTTCATAAGCGTCGGCACCCAGTAGGCGCTTGGCGATGCCACGCCACCCCCTGCTTTCAGGGGGCAAGGGCGGCCCAGCGATCATCACGCGCACATCTGGCACGGCCTTGACCAGCAGGGGGAGTGCGCGCACCAGCGTCAATGTGCCCTTGGGCGGCGAGACGCCACCCAACATCAGCACCAGCGGCGCATCCGGGGGGATGGCGAACTCGGCGCGGACAGCTTCGCCGCTCAACGTGCGGTCAAACTCGCCGAAGTCCACGAAGTTGTAGATCACGCGCACGCGGTCACTAGGAAGAAGTTGCTCAGCGTCGTAGTGGCTGATGGCCACCACACGGGAGGCGCAACGGTCAACAGTGCGGCGCAGCCATGCTCGGCGCAAGCCGAAGTAGCCATGTGACATCGGCTCGCGGATGTGCCATATCAGCGGCACGCCTTCACGATGGCAGGCAATGGCGCACGGGGCCAGCGTCGAGGAATTGAGGTGTACTAGATCGGGGTGCAGGCGGCGGATAAGTGCCCGTGTGTGCCGTATGGAGGGCCATAGGCTCAGCAGACGGCCCGGCAGCCGCCACAGATCACGACCCCCATACCATTCAAGCGTCGTGTGGCTGAAGTCACGGATGCGCGGCTCAATGTGCGTCTCGATGCCTTCGGCGCGGTAGAGATCGGCGGCCGGGCCGTGCCGCAGCACCACAACCAGCGGCTCGTAGCGGGCGCGGTCCAGGTGGCGTAAGAGGTACAGCAGGCTCATCGGTGCGCCGCCGATGGCCCCACCGTGATGGATGTACAAGATGCGCTTCAACGAAATCACCTCTGGAGGTTCAACCCCAGCCGGGCGATCTCACAGCAGCCATCCCAATACCCCGCGCCGGTGGCGATCATCTCCACAATGCGCGCCCATGCCAACGGCAGCCAATCGCGCCGCCCCCGCGGCGAATAAGGAGCGATGCGCCAGGCATAGATCAGGGCAGGGATGATCAAAGCAGCCAATGCCCATGTCCCCAGCACAGAGCGGATCACCGCCCCCCAGCGTAGAGGGCGCTTCTCGTAGGCGTAGAGGCGGTAGGCCCCTCCGCGCCCGCGCCCCAGCCGCTGATGCCAGTACTCACGGAAAGTCGCCGGGGCCACATGCGGCACCACGATGGAGAAATCCACCGC
>DAOTYL010000081.1:0-1705 GCA_034434955.1 Anaerolineae bacterium
CCGCGCATCATCGGTCTGCGCATCGTAGAAGCGGAGGCCGCCTTTTAGGTGTTCGTCCGAGAGGCCGGCGACATCATCTGCACCTCAAGGGGGTCAAGCCTCTCGTGGATGCGCCATTGCCCGCCCAGCCAGCCGTAGAGCCGCAGTCCGGTCTCCATCATCCACATCGGAAATCGGTCGTGCTCATAGGAGGGGAAGAGGAAAGACTGCCGTTCCACCAATCCCGGCCCCTCGCGGAGCAGTGTCTCGCGCTCGCACACCGATTGGCGGGTCAGGTGGAATTGAAGGTTGTAGAGGTAGCGCAGACCGCCATGCACCATCTTGGAGGAGCGGCTAGAGGTACCGGAAGCAAAATCGTTCTGCTCCAGCAGCAGCACACGCAGCCCGACGCGCACACCCTCGCGCAGGATGCCCGCGCCGGTAATCCCGCCTCCCACTACGATCAGGTCCCAGTAGTCGGAGAGACGGTGCCACGCTGCTTCGCGATCAGGTGCGCCATAGAGCATGGTGACTTCCTCCTGGCACCTCACTGGCGGCATCAAACAGCGTGCTCGGATTGAGGATGCCGTCCGGATCGCACTGCTGCGCTACGCTGCGGATGAGGGCCATCCCCAGCGGCCCTTTCTCTGCTTCCAGATAGGGTTTGTGATCGGTCCCCACTCCATGCTGATGGCTGATTGTCCCTCCGTGTGCGACAACGGCCTCGCTGCCAGCACGCTTGAGGCGTTTCCAATGCTCCAGTGTTTGATCGGGGTCGGGCATCACGCGGAAGATGAACGTGACGTAGATGCTGGCGCCGGTGGGGTAGAGATGCGAGAGGTGAGCAAAGACGTACACGCGCTCTTCAACTTCGGTCAGAGCGCCGCGCAGCGCACCGATGATGGCCTCGGCGGTCGGCAGCACATCCGCCCAAGGCACGATAGTCTCCAGCGTGTCCAGCGCATAGCCATGCTCCCACAGAGAATTGCGCAGATAAGGGGTGCGGAAGCGGCTTTTGCGCCACAGTCGCCCCATGTACTGGCCAGTGTACAGGCCTCCGTGCCGTCTGGCGATGCTTACTGCCTGGCGCACGGCGCGGTGTACGGCGTCTGCACGGCCTGTTGCGCCCCAAATCAGCATGCATTTCTCGTGGCGGCGATAGCCCAGCGCGTCCAGCCCGCGATGAGCATAATCCACCAGCCGCTTATGTCCTGCCAGAGCCAGCGTTGCCTCGGTTTCTGCACCGTTGCTCAAGCGCAGCATGGAGAGCGGCAGGAGTGCCTGCACCATCTCGCGCACGGCATGAACTCCTTGCTCCCATGTGCGGAAGAAAACGCCGTGGAACTGCTCGGCCTCCGGTAGCGGTGAGATGCGCACCACCGCCCGGGTGAGGACGCCCATGCGTCCCTCCGAGCCGAGCACCATCTGGCGTACGTCTGGGCCTGCGGCACTGGCCGGGTAGGGATTCATCTTTAGATCGCCAGCGGGCGTCAGCATCAGCCCGCCGGCGAAGAGGTGCTCGATGCGCCCATAATGCAGCGACTGCTGTCCGCTGGAGCGCGTTGCCACCCACCCGCCCAGCGTTGAGTATTCAAACGATTGGGGGAAGTGGCCCAGCGTGTAGCCGTGCGCACGCAGGGCAGCTTCGAGGTGCGGCCCGCGCACCCCGGCCCCAAAGGTGGCGAGGCGGCTGATCTCGTCGAGATCGATCAGGTCACTCATGCGC
>DAOTYL010000082.1:0-7692 GCA_034434955.1 Anaerolineae bacterium
CCCAACAGTCTGCCCTCCTAGCCGCAGCGGTTACGGGCTGATGTTTCACTTTCGGGGGGATGAGCAGTTCCGCGCTTTTATCGTCACCTGTGAGGGCGACTATCTCGTCTTTGACCGCCACCAGGGCACGCTACGGACGCTCGTCAGCGGCACCCTGCCCCAAGACATTACGCCGTCAGCGGGCAGCCACACATTAGGCGTCCTTGCGTGGGGTGATCGACTGACCTTCTACGTGGACGGCGTGCAGGTGGATCAAGTTGCGGTGGAAGAGACGCCTCTCGGCGATGTGGGCCTGTACGTAAAGACCGAGGAAGAGGCCATCACTGTGATCTACACACGCCTAGCCGTGTTTGCGCCGTAATAGGTCGATCAGCCATGCGCTTCATCAACAGCGCCGCGGATCAGAGCCTCTACATCCAGCGGCGTTGTGGGAGCCCTGCACGTTAACCACAGCAGGAACTCGATGTTCCCCGCAGGACCGCGTATTGGTGAAGGCATCAGACCCTGTACCGCAAGGCCCAGATCGCGCCCACAGGCAACGATCTCACCGAGCACGCGACGGTGTACAGCGGGATCGCGCACCACGCCGCCCCTGCTCACCTGCTCACGCCCTGCTTCAAACTGGGGTTTGATCAGCGCCACCACTTGCCCATCAGCAGTAAGCCAGCGGCGCACGGCGGGCAGGATCAGCCGCAGCGAGATGAACGACACATCCACGCAGGCCAGATCGATCGGTTCCGGCAAAGCCTCTAGATAGCGGGCGTTGACGTTCTCCATCACTACCACACGCTCATCCTGCCTGAGCGACCAAGCGAGCTGCCCCTGCCCCACGTCTATCGCATACACTTTTGCCGCACCGGCTTGCAACAGGCAATCGGTAAAGCCGCCAGTGGACGCCCCCACGTCAGCGCACACCCACCCACGCGGGACAATGGCAAAGCGTGCCAGCGCCGCCGCCAGCTTCTCTCCGCCCCGACTGACAAAGCGCGGGCGCGTTTTCAGGACAACCTCTGCCTCCGACGGAACGAGCATACCGGGCTTGAGGGCAGGCTCGCCGTTTACCATCACCTCGCCAGCCATGATCAGGCGGCGGCCTATCTCGCGTGAGACAACCAGCCCCCGCTCGACAAGCAATACATCCAGCCGAACCTTTTTTCGCTGTGTCATCTTCCCTCGAACGTTGCAAGCCCTACGATCCCGTTTATAATAGCCCGACGACGCACGCTGCCCAAGTTGGCATGATGTTTCAGTATAGGCGGGGGAATAGGGTGGCCACGCTGACTCGCTCGATCCTTGGCGTGGGGAAAGCGGCGCTTTCGCAGGCAGCAGCGCTCATTCAGACCATGCGTCCTAAGCAGTGGACGAAGAACGGTTTTATCTTCGTACCGCTCATCTTTGACGGCAAACTACCCCTCCCTATCAACGATAGGTTGAGCAATACCCCCTATTTTCTGCTCACTGCAGCCGGATTCGCCCTCCTGTGTTTGAGCAGCAGCGCCATCTACGTGATCAACGATCTGGTAGATATAGAGGCCGACCGCGCACATCCCATCAAGCGTGACCGCCCGCTGCCCTCCGGCAGGCTCTCCAGAGGCGTAGCCATCGCAGCGGCGATTGCCTTGCCCGCCGTCTCCCTGCTGCTGGCTTTCCTGCTTGATGGGGCCTTCGCCGCTGTTCTCGCCGGTTACCTAGCCTTGCAGATCGCCTACTCATTCTGGCTGAAACACATCGCCCTGCTGGACGTGCTGACCATCGCCGCCGGCTTTCTACTGCGCGTGGCTGCTGGCGTGGTATTAGTGGATGTTCAACGTTTTTCCCCCTGGCTGTACATCTTCACCGCCATGTTGGCGCTCTTCCTCGGCTTCGCCAAACGGCGGCAGGAGCTGGTGTTGCTGCAGGAGGGTGCCAACAACCACCGCGCCATCTTCGACCACTATAACGTCAAGTTGCTGGATGAGATCATCCTTATCACCACGGCCACAACCGTCATGACCTACGCCCTGTACACCTTCAGCGCCGAAGGCCTGCCCGAAAACCACGCCATGATGCTCACCACGCCCTTTGTGCTTTACGGCATCTTCCGCTACCTGTACCTGATCCACGTGCGCGGCGAAGGCGACGCCCCTGACGAAGTCATCCTGCGTGACCGGCCCATGCAGGCTGCAGTGCTGCTGTGGGGGCTGGCCGTTATCCTCATTCTCTACGTGCTGGCATGAAGGGCATTACAGCCAGTGCGCCCGGCAAAGTCATCCTCTTCGGCGAACATGCCGTCGTCTACGGACGGCCCGCCTTGGCTGCGCCCGTGTTCAGTGTGCAGGCCACTGCCTACGTCGAGGAAGCTCTGCCCAACAGCGGGCTGTTGATCCATGCTGCCGACCTCGACCTAAATCTTTCGTTAGCAGATGCTGTCACACATGGGCCGGCCCTAGCGGCGCAGTTGGCGTTGGAGCACCTCGGTACGCCTGAACCGGATGTACAGATCACCATCCGCTCCACCATACCCATCGCTGGGGGGATGGGAAGCGGCGCAGCGGTCTCCGCTGCGCTTATCCGTGCACTGTGCACCTACTTAGGCCACTCTATTGGCGATGAAGCGCTCTCCGCCCTAGTATACGAGGTCGAGAAGTTCTACCATGGGATGCCAAGCGGCATTGACAACACAGTGATCTGCTACGGCAGGCCAGTGTATTATATAAAGGGACGCGAGCCGCAATTCCTGCTGGTCAAGCATCCCTTTGATTTGCTGATCGGCGATACCGGCGTTGCCACGCCAACACGCATCACCGTGGGCGCCGTGCGCGAAGCGTGGCAACGTGCCCCGCAGACCTACGAGGCGCTCTTTGATGCTATCGGTGCGGTCGTTGAAAAAGCGCAGGCGGCCATCGAAAGGGGCGAAGTGGCGCTGCTTGGCCCACTGATGAACGAAAACCACGCGTTGCTGCGTGAGTTGGGCGTCTCCTCCCCAGAACTAGAGCAGCTGGTGAAGGTAGCACGGACGGCAGGGGCAGCAGGAGCCAAACTTTCCGGCGGAGGCGGCGGCGGCAACATGATTGCACTGGTCGATCCGGCCAACGTTGAGCGTGTAGGCCATGCTTTGCGCAAGGCGGGGGCGGTGCGTGTGCTCCATACTCTCATCCGCTAGTCATTCGTCTCCCCACGCCGCTCTCAAGGGTGGTCTGAATTGGGCACTTTGATCTTCCTCAAACTAGGTGGCTCGCTGATCACGGACAAGGCCCGTCCGGAAACGGCGCGTCACGATGTCATCGCCCGTCTGTCGGCCGAGATCGCAGCGGCGCTGGCCGCACGGCCAGACCTGCACCTGGTGATCGGGCACGGCAGCGGTAGCTTCGGTCACGTAGCTGCCGATATGTACCAGACACGGCAGGGTGTGCGTACCGCCGAAGCATGGCGCGGCTTTGCCAAGGTGGCCGTAGCCGCTGCACGCCTCAATCGCATCGTGCTGGAAGCACTAGATGCAGCCGGCGTGCCCGTGTGGAGCATCCAGCCTTCCGCCTCGGCGGTATGCCACGACGGTGTCATCGTGCGTATGGCACTGGGGCCCATCCAGCGTGCACTGGAAGAAGGATTGGTGCCGCTGATTTATGGCGACGTGGCGCTTGACCTCAAGCGCGGGGGGACGATCATCAGCACAGAGGATATCTTTGTTCACCTAGCCCCTTTGCTCTCCCCTCAACGCATCTTGCTCGCTGGTAAGGAGGAAGGCGTGCTAGATCGAGAGGGCCGCCTTGTACCACGCATCACGCCTTCCACAGTGGAAACCGTGCGCCAAGCGCTGCGTGGCTCCGCCCAAACCGATGTGACCGGCGGAATGGAGAGCAAGGTCATGTCCATGCTGGCCTTGTGTGAGGACATCCCCAATCTGGCCGTGCGTATCTTCTCCGGCGAAACGCCGGGAGCTCTCGAGCAGGCGCTTAGCGGTACGCACTTCACCGCCGGCACGCTGCTCATAGGTGGGTAAATCCTCATGACGCAGACCATTGCCACTGCACGCGCATGCAGCAACATCGCATTTATCAAGTATTGGGGCAACCGCAATAGTGCCCTGCGCTTGCCTGCCAATGGATCGATCTCGATGAATCTGGACGGCCTCGAGACCGTAACAACAGTGCGCTTTGACCCCGCGCTGCCCGCCGACCGCTTAATACTGGACGGCAAAGAGCAGGGCGGTGAAGTGCTGGAGCGTGTAAGCCGCCATCTCGATCACCTCCGAACGTTGGCAGGTATCCAGACGCGGGCGCTTGTGATCTCGCGCAACAATTTCCCCACCGGCGCGGGGATTGCTTCGTCAGCATCCGCCTTCAGCGCCCTGACGGTGGCAGCATGCGCTGCGTTGGGGCTTCGCCTAAGCGAGCGGCAGCTTTCTGCGCTGGCGAGGCTGGGGTCCGGTTCAGCATGCCGCTCGGTACCTGGCGGCTTCGTAGAGTGGTACGCAGGCCGCGATCATGACTCCTCACACGCACAGAGCATCGCCCCACCGGAGCACTGGGCGCTGGTGGATTTGGTAGCCATTGTGAGCAGTGCACATAAGGCCGTCGGATCAACCGGCGGGCATGCCTTAGCCCCTACCTCGCCGCTGCAGGCTGCGCGTGTGGCAGATGCTCCTCGGCGGCTGAACATCTGCCGCGAGGCCATCTACAAACGCGATTTCGAGGCCCTTGCAGATGTTATAGAGCAAGACGCGCTTATGATGCACGCCGTCATGATGACCTCTTCGCCTCCGCTGATCTACTGGCTGCCTACCACGTTGCACATCATGCAGGCCGTACAGCAATGGCGTCAGGCAGGCCTTCCCGTTGCCTTCACGATCGATGCCGGACCGAACGTCCACGTGATCACCACCGCCGAGTTCCGTGCGCAGCTCAGCCAGAGGCTTGCGCAGATCGCGGGGGTTGACCGTGTGCTGGAGGCCGGGCCGGGTGGGCCAACGCGCCTGCTAGACGAACATCTCTCTGCTGACTGAACCCCGCCGCTACCCCGCAAGTTGTGCTACACTATTGGTGGACAAAGAAGCGCCTCTCCCTATCCGCCGATAGATGATCGATCGGAGTACGAGGGGTATAATCATCTCGCTACAGCGGAAGGAAGGCGCTGCCCCAGCAAGGCAGCGGAAAGGTCTTAGAGGAAATGACTATCGGTCTCGATTTCGGATTGGCAGTGCTGGCCTTCTTTATCATGATCGGCCCACTGATCTTTGTGCATGAGCTGGGGCACTTCCTGGCGGCGCGATGGCATAAAATCGCTGTGGAAGAGTTCGGGTTTGGCTATCCCCCCCGCCTGATGACGCTTTTCGAGCGCAACGGCACCAAGTTCACCCTCAACGCCTTGCCGCTAGGCGGCTTCATGAAGCCGATAGGCGAGGACGATCCGAGCGTAGAGGGCGGTCTGGCTGCCGCTTCCAAGACGGCCCGTCTGGTGGTGTTGGCAGCGGGCCCTGTAGCGAACTTTCTGGTCGCTCTGTTATTGCTCGTCACAATGTTCGTGATAGGCGCTCCGCACGAGCTCCCTGGCGCATTGGTTACCGCTGTGGAATCAGGTTCGCCCGCCGAGGCGGCCGGCATAGAGCCGGGTGATGTGATCCTCGCTGTGGACGATCAGATCATCAACACTTACACTGACCTTACACGCTACGTCTTCAGCCATGCTGGCCAGATGATGACCTTCAGTGTGCGGCGCGGAGATATGGTGCTCGACCTCGTGCTGACGGCACGCAGCGAGTGGCCCGAAGGGCAGGGGCCAACAGGCATCCAGATTCAACCGATCTACGAAGTGCGCCGTTATGGGTTATTGCCTGCTGTTGGCCGTTCTCTTCAGGAGATGGGCTCCCTGCTTCGGGCCTTCGTGGAGTTGCCCATGCACGTGATAGAAGGCCAGGTAGACCCCCGCTACCTGCGTCCGGTCAGTGTCATCGGTATCAGTCAGATGGGCGGACAGGCGATGGAAGTCTCCATCGCTCAGAGCAAGGTGTGGCCCATCATTCAGCTCACAGCCATGATCAGCCTCGCGCTGGCCATCACCAACTTGCTGCCTATTCCGGCGTTGGATGGCGGACGCATCCTCTTTGTGCTGATCGAGGCCGTGCGCGGCAAGCGCATCAGCCCAGAGCGTGAGACGCTGATCCACTTTGTGGGCTTTGCCATTCTCGTTGTGGCGATGTTCATATTTATGTACCTAGACATAGTGGATCCGCTGGTGAAATGAAACCATTGGACTTTGATGCCTCCCTTGCTCAGCTCCTCGAGGGGCTAGCCGATGAGAATTCCCCCCTGCGCGCTGCGCTGCTCTACCGCCTTTCCGAGCCGTTGCCGGAGGATATGGCAGCCCTTAAGGAGCGCTGGCCGCTTATTCCGGTTGAACGACGGCGGCTGCTGCTCTCGCGCATGGCTGAGGCTAGCGAGACGAACTTTGACTTGGACTTCACCACCGTGGCGCTCTTCGCCCTAGATGACGAGGACGAGGAAGTGCGCTGCCACGCCATTGATGCGCTGTGGGCTGCCGAGGACCCCGCTGTGCCGCGCCGTCTGGTTAAAATGCTGCAGCTGGATGAATCTGCCGAGGTGCGTGCCGCAGCGGCAGAGGCCCTTGGGCGGTTCGTACTTGAAGGCGAACTGGGCCGACTCTCGCCCGCCTTAACTGAGTTGGTAGAATCCGCCTTGTTGGAAATCTGGTTCGACGAGAGCGATACGTTCGAAGTTCGGCGGCGGGCACTGGAAAGCATCGCTTATTCCAGCCGCGATGAGGTTCCCAGCCTGATCCAGGAAGCCGCCGACCACTATGACCTAAAGATGCAAGCCAGTGCGTTGTTCGCCATGGGCCGCCACTGCGATAAGCGTTGGGCACCTTACATCGCCAGCGCGCTAAATCACGCCGAGCCGGAGATGCGCTTTGAGGCAGCACGCGCCGCAGGTGAGTTAGAGTTGGCCGATGCCGTGCCGCGCCTAATAGAGATGCTGCATGAGGAAGACCGTGAGATCAAAGAGGCAGCGATCTGGGCGCTGGGTGAGATCGGGGGACCGGAAGCCGAGCGTGCCCTGCTGGCCCTTTCCGAACACGACGACCTGGATGATGACCTGCTGGAGGCTATTGAAGACGCGTTGAACACAGCAGTCTTAGTCAGCGGTCGTCTAGGCCCATTGCTGTTCATAGATGACGAATGGGATGAACCTGACGACAAGGAAGACTGAGGCACGCCCAGAGGTCAGGCATTGGCAAGGGAATGGCGCCATATCTTCAAGCGTTTCATGTTAGCGCTGCTCATAACCGCCCTGCTGGCAGCGGTAGGCGAGACTGCCCAAGCCCAGCAGGGCATCTTTTCCGATGTGCAGCAATCAGCGACCTTCGTATACGGCGATCGGTTGACTTTCGCGCTTGAAGTCACCGCCCCGGCCACCCTCACTGCTGTGCATCTCACGGTAGCAGTTGACAACCGCGACAGTCTCTATGTGGCCACACCACCGCTGACGGCGGGCCGCACCGTTGCCGTCATCCACAGCGTGCCGGTGAAGGAGTTGGCTCTTCCGCCTTTTGCCGGGCTGACGTACTATTGGGAGCTTGCGGACGAAAACGGACGGCAGTACCGCACCGATCCTCAACAGGTGCGCTATGAGGATACCAGCGTCCCTTGGACATGGGTCACCAGCGAGCGGGACAACATTGTTGTTCACAGCGATGGAC
>DAOTYL010000083.1:0-10769 GCA_034434955.1 Anaerolineae bacterium
ACGTACAGCGTGCCCTGCTGGAGAGGGAAGGCATCGTCTTTGACGAGCAGAGCCGCGTGGACCTGCGCTTATACGGTTGGGAAGGCCCATCCGCCGAGTGGCTGGCTGAACGCGGCTTATTGCCACCCTTCTCCTTCCGCCCACCGGAGGATACTGGTCAGGGAATGCAGCTCAGCCTGTTCTGATGTTGCCCTGACCGTGCACCTTATCGTTATGAACGACCGCTTGGCTGAAATCCATCCATTGCTTTGCAGATGAGGGACAATGGACGCGACCTACCACGAATACGTCGGCAACTTGCATGTGCATACACCTTACTCTGATGGCACACTTCCCCACCGTGAGGTTGCCGAGGCGGCCCTGCGGGCCGGCCTGGACTTTGTGATCGTCACGGATCACAACGTTTGGGTGGATGGCGTCGAGGGCTATTACGGTGAGGCGCCGAATCGCCGCGTGCTGCTGCTCGTAGGCGAAGAGGTTCATGATGTACGCCGCGATCCACAGTGCAACCATCTGCTGGTATATGGTGCAGAGGCCGAATTGGCACCTTACGCCCCTGACCCCCAGCGGCTGATCGATGCAGCCAATGAGCGCGAAGGGTTGTGCTTTCTGGCGCACCCTTTTGAGCGTGCTGCGCCGTTGTTCGGTGAGGCGGCGCTGCCCTGGGAAAGTTGGGAAGTGACAGGCTATACCGGCATTGAGTTATGGAACTACATGAGCGAGTTCAAGAGCTACCTAAAAAGCCGAACGGTAGCCCTGCGTGCCGTCTTCAGCCCGGAGCGGTTTATCAGCGGCCCTCATCCGGAGACGCTACAACTATGGGATCGCCTGTTGGGTGAAGGGCGGCGCGTGCGCATCATCGGCGGGGCCGATGCGCATGGGACGGTTTATTCGATGGGGCCGCTGCGCAAGGCGGTCTTCCCTTATGAGTACCTGTTTCGCTGTGTGAACACCCATATCCTCACGCCGCGCCCCTTCAACGGTGACTTTGAGCACGATAAGCAGCTTGTCCTGCAAGCCCTGCGCGAAGGCCGTGCCTTCGTTGGGTATGATCTTCCATCCCCTACAAGGGGATTCCGCTTCTCGGCACAGGGGCGCAACCTTTATGCGGTGATGGGCGGCTGGCTGCGGCTGGGACATGGCATCACCTTGCAGATAGTGGTGCCGCACAGAGCCGATGTGCGCCTGCTGAAGGATGGGAAGGTCGTCCTGCGTGAGACGGAGGGCACGCACTGCACCTACATCGCCAACGAGACGGGGACCTACCGCGTTGAGGTCTATATTCACTTCAAGGGCAAGCTGCGTGGCTGGATTTTCAGCAACCCTATCTTTGTGGGGAAATGAGAGCCTCTTATCCTCTCTGCTGCTTTGCTCATCAGCGGACGTTGACAAGCGCGGCCGACCTGCTAGAGTTAAGGTGAGCACGATGTTCGGGATAGCAGCGTAGGCTGCAGGTGCGAAAATGGTTCAGCACATCAAGCGTCTGCTGTTCGGCACGGCGGTGGTGATCTTGCTCGGCTGGCCGGGCACTGGTAGCACACAAGCGCAGGACAATGCCCAAGAGGTGGTGATCCTAGAAGCGAGCGGGCCGGTGGTGCCGCCATTCGCTGCTTACATCAGGCGCGGTCTTCAGGAGGCAGACGCCCGCAATGCGGAAGCGGTGATCCTCATGCTGGATACCCCAGGGGGCAGCGCGGCCGTCACGCTGGAGCTTGTTCGGGATATCCGCACCAGCGATGTGCCGGTGATCGTCTTTGTAGCTCCACGTGGGGCCAAAGCGGCCTCTGCTGGCCTGCTCATCACGCTGGCTGGTCACGCAGCGGCGATGGCCCCCGATACGGCCATCGGGGCCAGCAGCCCGGTTGGCCCACAGGGCGAAGACTTGGGGAGTACCCTGCAAGAGAAGGAAGAGCAGTATCTCAGCGCACAGGCCCGCAGCCTGGCCGAGCGGCGCGGCGAGGAGGCCATCCGGATCGCCAGTGAGGCTGTCACGGAGGCACGAGCGGTCAGCGCCAGCGAGGCGCTCGCTGCCCACCTCATTGACCTCATCGCCGAGGATGTGGATGACTTGCTGACGCAGCTTGACGGCTTCGCTGTCGAGGTAAACGGTGAGGTGCGCATCCTACACACACGCGGCACAGTGCCTTACAGCGTCCCCATGAGCGAACTGGAGCGCGTCCTCATGCTGCTCACCGACCCTAATATCGTCTTTCTGCTGATGAGCATCGGTACAACAGCCATTATCGTGGAAATCCGGACGCCGGGCGGCTGGGTGGCGGGGGCGATCGGGACGGTTTGCCTGGGGTTGGCGCTCTATGGACTGGGCGTCTTGCCTGTGAACTGGCTGGGCATCATTTTCGTAGTGTTGGCCTTTGTGCTCTTCGTGATGGAGATCAAAGCCCCCGTGCATGGCGCACTGACCGCTGCCGGTATCGTTAGCCTTGCCGCCGGTGCGATCATCCTCTTCAATCAGCCGCAGATCGCACCTTTCGGCAGGCTTTCCATTCCGCTGGTTGTCGGGCAATCGCTGTTTCTGGGGGCCATCTTTGCCTTTTTGGTGGTGATGGCGCTACGCGCCCAAGCTCGCAAGCCGACCACCGGCTATGAGGGCCTGATCGGGCAGGTGGGGCGCGTGGTGGAGGACCTCGATCCGTTGGGGCTGGTGCTGGTGTGGGGCGAGCGCTGGCAAGCCGAGTCGGTGGATCGCCAGACTATTCCCACAGGCAGCGAGGTTGAGGTCGTTGAGGCGCGGGGGATGCGCCTGCGCGTGCGCCGCAAAGGGGACCGCTGAGGAGGGAAGGCCATCGCACTGCTGAAGAGGCTGCGGTTGGGTGGCCTGCGTGCCAAGATCATCTTATGGGCCTTTGGCCCTACTGCCATCATCCTCGGCGCGGTGGCGCTGGTGACGTTCAGCGCCTATCAGCAGGCCACCGCCGATCTGGTGGTGGAGCGCGATCGCGAGGTCACGCGCCTTTTAGCCGGGCAACTCGCAACGGAGATAGATCGGTTTCCCGGCCTGCTTGTCCCCTGGGCGCGCACGGCGTTCTTCTATGAGGACGATCTGGCCTCGCTCCGCTCGGCGCTTGCTGAGGCCAGCAGCCGCTCCGGTGTTTTTGACAGCATGGTAGTGCTGGACGGCCAAGGGCGGGTGGTAGTAACCGTTCCGGAGCAGCCTGACATCCTTGGCCAGAACTGGGCAGACCGCGAGTATTTCCGCCGTGCCCGCGCCCTTGAGCAGACTATCTCCAACGTTGTGATGGACGGGCCGGATGGAGCAGCGGCCCTTGTCTTCGCTGTACCCATCGTGGGCCGTGATGGCGAGTTTTTGGGCATTATCGCGGGCATGTTCCGCCTTGACACGTTGGCCTCCAGCCAGTTCTTTTCTTCGGTGCATCACCTGCTGACGCGCAAAAGCGGCAGCATTTATCTTGTAGACGGCAACGGGGTGGCCATCTACCATCCCGATGTGGCATACCTTGGCAATGACCTCTCCTCGGAGGAGACTGTCCAGCGGGCGCTTAGTGGTGAGACTGGCTCCGTGCTTCTAACTGACGCACAGGGTGAGTTGATTGTGGCCAGTTTCTCATCGGTGCCGGGCACACCTTGGGCGCTTATCTCTAAGGAGAGTTGGGCTTCGGTGGCGAGCACCACACGCACGTATCAGCGCTTTCTGGTCGCCCTCTTGATCCTTGGCCTCTTGATGCCGGCCATCATTGTCACCCTCAGCGTGGGACGCCTCACGAGGCCCATCAGTGAGTTGATCGACGCCGCGCAGGAGGTGGCCAGCGGCAATTTCAGCCGACGTATCACTGCCCGTACAGGCGATGAAGTGGAGGAACTGGCCGGACAGTTCAACGTTATGGCGGCCCAGTTGCAGGAGTCCTACACCAATCTAGAGCAGCGCGTTGCCGACCGCACGCGCGAGCTGGCAGCGCTCAACCGCATTGCCAGTGTGGTCAGTCGCTCGCTTGATCTGGACGAGGTCCTGCGCGATGCCCTGCGGGAGACGCTCGAGGTGATGGAGATTGAGGTTGGCGGGACCTATCTGCTGAACCCTGCCGCTGGTCTACTGACGCTGGATGCCTATCAGGGCCTCAGTACGGAGTTCGTTATGCGGGTGGGCAGGCTGCCCGCAGATGAGACTTTCTTTGGCTCTGTCGTGCGCGATGGTGTGCCGTTGACCGCCCACAACGGCGCATCCGGACCGCGCCCTGCGCCCCCCATCCTAGCCGGGGATGGGATTGCTTCTCTGGCCGCTGTTCCACTCAGTTCGCGTGGGGAGGCATTGGGTGCGTTGTTCGTCGCCTCGCGCAGCCCGCGCCACTTCACCGATCAAGATGTGCAGCTGCTGACTTCCATCGGCAGCCAGATCGCCGTGGCAATTGACAATGCTCGTCTCTATGAGCAGGCGCGGCAGGCAGCGGCGCTTGAGGAGCGTAACCGCCTTGCCCATGACTTGCACGACGCCGTCAGTCAGACGTTGTGGACGGCTAGCCTGTTGGCCGATGTCCTCCCGACGCTCTGGGAGCAGGATGCCGAGGAAGGTCGCCGCAACCTTGAAAAATTGCGGTATCTTACACGCGGGGCGCTAGCCGAGATGCGCACCCTGCTGCTGGAATTACGCCCCTCTGGGTTGGCGGAGGTGCAGCTGAGTGACCTGCTGCGCCAGCTGGCGGAGGCTATGATCGGGCGCAAGAGGATGAACATCGTGTTGGATGTGTGCGGTGAGTGCAGCACGCTGCCTGCAGAGGCTAAAATCGCCCTCTACCGCATCGCTCAGGAGTCGCTTAACAACGTGGCCAAGCACGCCCGCGCCGAGCAGGTGACGATCCGCCTGCGCTGCCAACGCAAACGGGTGATGCTGGAAGTTTGTGACGATGGCTGCGGTTTTGATCCGCTTGACGTACCGCCCGATCGCTTGGGGTTAAGCATCATGCGCGAGCGTGCTACTGCAGTGGGTGCAGACTTGATCATCAGGAGCCAAATCGGCAAAGGGACACAAGTGCGTGCTATTTGGCCAGCGTCTCAACAGGGAGCAAAACGCTCATGATCCACAACAATCCCATCCGTGTGGTGATCGTGGATGATCACGATATGCTGCGCGAGGGCCTGTCGGCCTTCTTGCGTGCATTCCCTGACTTGAAACTCGTGGGCGAAGCCTCCAATGGTGCGCAGGCCTTGGAGGTCTGTCGGCGGGCACAGCCCGATATAGTGCTGATGGACCTCGTTATGCCCGTCATGGATGGCGTGGCGGCCACTCAAGCCCTGCTGCAAGAAGCGCCCTCTCTACGGGTGGTGGCATTAACCAGCTTCGGGGAAGAGGAGCTGGTCAGGCGGGCGCTGAAGGCAGGGGCGGTCGGCTATTTGCTGAAGAATGTCACCGCCGATGAGTTGGCTGAAGCCCTGCGTGCTGCCCACGCTGGCTATCGGGTGCTCTCACCGGAGGCCGAGCAGGCGCTGACTCGCTCTGTCAACCGTCAGGATGCTTCCCGCCATGACCTGACGGAACGCGAGAGGGAAGTGCTTAAGTTGATGGTCGAGGGGCTGAGCAACCCAGAGATCGCTGACCGACTGGTGATTAGCCGCTACACCGTCAAGAATCACGTCAGCAACATCCTCTCCAAGCTGGGGGTGACCAGCCGCACAGAGGCTGCCACGCTGGCGATCAAAAGCGGCTTGATCCGGCCCGAATAGTGGGGCCGCCTATCCCTCTAGCCCCTTGGCGAAGCCCCAGCGTGAGGCATCAGGCCGCCACAATTGGAGCGCCTTCATGTAGTTGGCGCGTTCAAAGGCAGCCGGCTCTGCCACGTGCAGTTGGCTCATGCTGCCGCGCATCTGGGCCACCGATTCGTATTCGTGTTCTTCCATCCAGCGCGTCATCTCGTCCAAGATTTCGCCGATGCGCCCGATACCGTGCTTTAGCAGTTCGGAGGCCATCATCATCACGTTGGCCCCGGCCATCAGTCCTTTCAGCACATCCTCGTAGGAGTGTACGCCGTTGGTAATGGCGAAGTCTACGGCTACCCGCCCGTAGAGGATCGCCACCCAGCGCAGGGCAACGCGCATGGCAAACGACGTGCTGAACACCAGGCTGGGCACTACCTCTAAGCGTTCCAGATCAAAATCCGGTTGATAGAAACGGTTGAACATCACCAGTGCCTTGGCCCCTGCCTCGGCCAGGCGTAAGGCCATGTTCGCCATTGCGCTGAAGTAGGGGCCGATCTTCACCGCAACGGGGATGGTGATGCTCTGTGCCACATCGCGCACCACGTCCACGTAGATTTGCTCCACCTCGGCGCCCGTCATCGTGATGGCAGTGGGAATGAAGTAAATGTTCAGCTCCAGCGCATCTGCACCCGCTTCCTGTATCTTGCGGGCATATTCGATCCAGCCGCCGGTTGAGACGCCGTTGAGGCTGCCAATGATAGGGATATCTACCGCTTCTTTGGCGCGGCGGATGAGGTTTAGGTACTCATCGGGGCCAGTCTTGTAAGCAGCCATCTCTGGGAAGTAACTGCGGGCCTCGGCGTAGCTCTCCGTGCCGTAGCTCAGAAAGTGGTTCAGCAGGTGGCTCTCGGCGGTGATCTGCTCCTCAAAGAGCGAATACATCACCACTGCTGCCGCGCCGGCATCTTCTAGGCGGCGGATGCTATCTACCGTTTCGGAGAGGGGAGATGCTGAGGGCACAATCGGGTTCTTCAGCCTCAGCCCCATGTAAGTTGTGGACAAGTCCATGCTGTCGACTCCTGTGGGGTTAAATGGCAGGGCCGCCCTACAAGAGGACGGCCCTTGTACGTTGCTCCGCTATTCGCCAATCGTCTCCAGCGGGGCGGCTTCGGCTGAGCGGGCCATCTGCTCATACTTGGCCCAGCGCTCCAGCACTGCCGCCTGCGCCTCTTCAAGCAATTTCTCGGCACGCTCCGGCATGCTTTGGGCCAACATGCGGTAGCGCGTCTCGTTGTAAGCGTAGTCCTTCAACGGGATGCGCGGCGGCTTGGAGTCCAGCTGGAAGGGATTCTTTCCTTCCGCCTTCAGGCGCGGATCGTAGCGATAGAGCGGCCAGTAGCCCGACTCCACTGCTAACCGCTGCTGCTCCATGCCCTTCGCCAGATCGAAACCGTGCGCGATGCAATGGCTATAGGCGATGATCAGCGACGGCCCTTCGTAGGACTCCGCCTCTAGGAAGACGCGCACGGTGTGGGCGTCGTTAGCGCCCATTGCTACCTGTGCCACATAGGCGTTACCGTAGGTCATGGCCATCATCCCCAGGTCCTTCTTGGGGGCAGGCTTGCCCGCCGCAGCGAACTTCGCCACTGCGCCCAGCGGCGTGGCTTTGGAGGATTGGCCACCGGTGTTGGAGTAAACTTCGGTATCCAGCACCAGGATGTTGACGTTGCGCCCACTGGCGATGACGTGATCGAGGCCACCGTAGCCGATGTCATAAGCCCAGCCGTCCCCGCCGACGATCCACACGCTCTTTTTGACCAGCATGTCCGCTACGTCCAGCAGGGCCTTCGCCTCCGGCGTGTTCAGGCGGGCTAGGATAGCCTTAAGGGCAGCCACGCGTTCGCGCTGGGCGGCGATGCCGGCCTCATCGCTCTGATCGGCGTTGAGGAGAGCGTCGGCGAGATCAGGCCCGATCTCGGGGCGCAAACGTTGTACCAATTCGGCAGCATAGTGGCTCTGTTGGTCAATCGCCAGCCGCATACCTAAGCCGAACTCGGCGTTATCCTCAAAAAGCGAGTTACTCCACGCCGGACCGCGTCCGTTGGCATCCTGTGCCCAGGGGGTGGTAGGCAGGTTACCGCCGTAGATGCTGGAGCAACCGGTCGCATTAGCCACAATGGCGCGGTCGCCGAAGAGCTGACTCATCAGCTTCAGGTAGGGCGTCTCGCCGCAGCCGGCGCACGCGCCGGAGAACTCAAACAGCGGGCGCAGGAGTTGCACATTCTTGACGGTGGTGAACTTCAGTCCGTCGTGGCGCTCGGCATCAGGCAGGCTGAGGAAGAACGCCCAATTCTCCCGCTCCTGCTCGCGGATGGGGAGTTGCGGTTCCATGTTGATCGCTTTGCGCCCCGCCACCGATTTGTTCTTGGCTGGGCAGACCTCCACACAGAGCGTGCAGCCCGTGCAGTCCTCCACAGCGACCTGAAGGGTGTACTTCATATTCGGCAGCTCACGGAAGCGGGCATCGGTGGATTTAAAGGTCGGTGGCGCACCGGCAAGCAGTGCTCCATCGTATACCTTGGCGCGGATCACGGCGTGCGGGCAGACCAGCACGCACTTGCCGCACTGGATGCATACTTCTGGGTCCCACACAGGCACTTCTAGGGCAATGTTGCGCTTCTCCCACTGCGCGGTGGCGCTGGGGAAAGTGCCGTCAACCGGCATCAGGCTGACGGGCAACAGATCGCCGTCGCCCGCCATGATCGGCGCGAGGACATTCTGCACGAATTCCGGCGCTTCTGGTGAGACGATAGGCGGCATCTCAATAGTGCTCGTTGCCCGATCCGGTACCTTTACCTCGTAGAGGTGATCCAGCGCGGCATCAACCGCCTCGAAATTCTTCTCCACCACTGCCCTGCCGCGCTTGCCGTAGGTGCGCTCAATGCTCTCCTTGATCTTGGCGATGGCCTCCTCGCGGGGCAGCACGCCGCTGATGGCGAAGAAGCAGGTCTGCATGATAGTGTTGATGCGCACCCCCATTCCCGTCTCGCGGGCGACGGAGTAAGCGTCGATCACGTAGAACTTGAGCCGCTTGCGGATGATCTCTTCCTGCACGGAGCGCGGCAGGTGATCCCACACCTCATCCGGCCCAAAGGGTGCGTTAAGCAGGAAAGTAGCGCCCTCTTCGGCAGCGTCCAGCACGCGGTAACGCTCAAGGAAGACGAACTGATGCACGGCCACAAAGTTGGCCTTGCGGATGAGATAGGGGGCGCGGATGGGACGCGGCCCAAAGCGCAGATGTGAGATGGTGCGAGCGCCGGACTTCTTGGAGTCGTAGACGAAATAGCCTTGTGCGTAGTTGTCCGTCTCCTCGCCGATGATCTTGATGGAGTTGTGGTTGGCACTCACAGTTCCATCGGCACCCAGGCCCCAGAACATGGCGCGGATCACATCCGGCGGCTCGATGTCAAAGTCGGGGTCGTACTCCACGCTGTTGTGGGTCACGTCATCCACAATGCCCACTGTGAAGTGGTTCTTGGGGTTGGGGCGTGCCATCTCGTCAAAGACCCCTTTGACCATCGCCGGCGTGAACTCTTTGGAGGAGAGGCCGTAGCGCCCACCGATCACGAGCGGCATGGTGCTGAAGGGTGCGTTGCCGTTCGCCATGCCCTCAGCGATGGCTGCCACCACGTCCGTATAAAGCGGCTCGCCGGCTGCGCCCGGTTCTTTGGTGCGGTCCAGTGCGGCGATGAGCTTCACCGTGGGAGGCAGCGCATTGAGGAAGTGGGCAACGGAGAAAGGACGGTACAGCCGTACCTTCACCACGCCGACCTTCTCGCCACGCGCCACGAGATAGTTGACGGTCTCCTCGGCGGTCTCGCAGCCGGAACCCATGAGCACGATGACGCGCTCGGCGTCGGGTGCGCCAACGTAATCAAAGAGGTGGTACTGGCGCCCCACGATTTGGGCGAACTGATCCATCGTCTGTTGGACAATCTGCGGTGTAGCGAGATAGAAGGAGTTGGCCGCTTCACGCGCTTGGAAGAAGACATCCGGATTTTGCGCCGTACCGCGTATCATAGGGCGGTCGGGCGAGAGGGCACGTTCACGGTGCGCCCGCACCAGATCGTCGTCTATCATGGCGCGGATGTCATCATCCGAGAGCTTCTCGATCTTGTTGATCTCGTGCGAAGTGCGGAAGCCATCAAAAACGTGCAGGAAGGGCACACGCGCCCGCAACGTCGCTGCCTGCGCAATAAGGGCAAAATCCATCACTTCCTGCACGGAATTGGAGAAGAGCATCGCCCAGCCGGTGGTGCGGGCTGCCATTACGTCGCTGTGATCGCCGAAGATGGAGAGCGCATGGGTGGCTAACGTGCGGGCTGCGATGTGAAACACGGTGCTCGTTAGCTCACCGGCGATCTTGTACATATTGGGGATCATCAAGAGCAGCCCCTGGCTGGCGGTGAAGGTCGTTGTCAGCGCACCGGTCTGTAAAGCGCCGTGCACTGCGCCTGCCGCACCGCCTTCGGACTGCATCTCGATAACGGTGGGCACAGTCCCCCAAATGTTGGTGTGCCCCATTGCACTCCACTGATCGGCCCATTCCCCCATCGGCGATGACGGTGTGATGGGGTAGATAGCGATCACTTCGTTGGTTTTGTGGGCAACATAAGCGGCTGCCTCGTTGCCGTCAATGGTTACGACTTTGCGGGCCAAGATACTGCCCTCCTACTCGACATGAAAGTATCGGGGCAGATATACCCCGATCCCTACCAGTCAGGTTGCGGTTGGATCACCTGCCACGAGCGTTCGCGGCGGGTTGACCGCAATAGATCGGAAAGTTGTAGCGCCCCTCACCGCTATCTTGTATTAAGGTTATCTACCCTGCGGGGTTGCATGTAGTGATGAAAATCACGGTGGGAGGTGATGAATAGTACAATGGCGGGCACTTGGGCATCGCCACTTACCATAGTGAGAGCTGCTCTGCACCTAAAGGGGGCTGTTCGCCGGCGACACTATGTGCGGCACGGATCGGTTCGGGCAGGCGGTAGCGCAACGTGCAGCGCAGCACCAGTTCGCGGGCCGTCTCAATGGTCGCA
>DAOTYL010000084.1:0-2929 GCA_034434955.1 Anaerolineae bacterium
GCCTCGCTGAAACGCCAGACCTATCCCTCTTATGAGGTCATCATTGTAGATGACGGCTCGCAAGACCAGACAGTGGCCGTTGTCCAGCAAGCGGGTTTCAATGTTATCGCCTCTGAGGAAGTCCCCTCAGGCTGGCAGGGGAAGAACTGGGCATGTTGGCGAGGTGTGCAGCATAGCCGCGGGGAGATACTGATCTTCCTGGATGCAGACGTTTGGTTGGAAGATGACGGGGTGGAGAGCCTTGTGCGGGCCTATCAGCGGCACGGCGGCCTGCTGACCGTGCAACCTTATCATGTAGCCCAAAATCTCTATGAGCAGCTCTCGGCACCGTTTAACATTGTGCTGATGGCAGCCTTGAACGCCTTTACCCCTCTGGGGGATCACCTCAAACCGAAAGGAGGGTTTGGCCCTTGCCTCGTCTGTAGCCGTGAGGACTACGAACGGATAGGGGGCCACTCAACCGTAAGGTTACACGTCCTGGAGGATATTGCGTTGGCACAGGTCTTCTCCCGATCGGGTTTGCCCGTGCATTGTTACGGCGGAGCGGGGACCATCTCCTTTCGCATGTACCCGGGCGGCTTGAACGAACTCATAGAAGGGTGGGGAAAGGGATTTGCCAAGGGAGCGGGTTCAGTTCGCCCTCTCTTTACTTTGCTCGCAGGAGCATGGGTGTACGGCTGCTTTGGTGCCTTTATCAACCTCATCCGGGCGATCCTCACCTACGGGGCGCTCCCAATAGGATTGGGGCTGTTGCTCTACGGCCTGTACGCAGGCCAGATTTACTGGATGCTAAAGCGCATTGGGCGCTTTCAGTGGTGGACCTCGGTGCTCTACCCGTTGCCCTTCACGTTTTTTGCGGTCATCATGATCTATTCGTTGGCTATCACTTACGTGAGGAGGCGAGTTTCGTGGAAAGGGCGCACAATACGTGTTTAGGGGGAAGCAGTGCTGCCTCTCTTTGATTTGACCGCCATCTGGCTCATCGTTGTGAACGCCCTGGCCTGGCCCAGCATCCAGATTGGAATGGGCTACCTGAGCCATCGCATGTCCCTTGAAACTTTGGCTTGGTTCTCAAGGCTGCTTAGAACACGCCGTTGGGAGCAAGATGGAACGATCTATCAACACCTGTTTCTCGTTAAGCGGTGGAAATCCCTGCTGCCTTCAGGGGGAACGGTCTTTCCGGGGGGCTTCTCCCTCAAACAGGTGGCTTCCTCTGACCCTGCTTACCTCCACAGGTGGGTGATGGAGTCTTACCGCGCCGAGATCGCCCACTGGACGGCTCTGTTTCCCGTAGTGCTCTTCCTACTGTGGAATCCCCCTCTGGGGTGGGCGATCAATGTTTTCTATGCGCTGGTTGTCAATGTGCCCTGCATCATAGTACAGCGTTACAATCGCCCCCGCTTGCTGGCCATCGTTCAGAAGAAGAGCGAGCAGACACCCGAGCGAGACATTTTCCCTGTACTCTCTGAAGGGAGTGCAAAGTAATGAAGCGAGATATCATCCGTCAGGTCGTCAATCTGGCTGCCATAGTGATCACCCTTGCGGTCAACGGATTGGCCAACGCTTTGCCCTTGAACGGTCAAACGACCGGTGAGATATCCGACCGTTTTGATGTTTACTTCGTGCCGGCAGGGTACGTCTTCTCCATATGGGGGGTCATCTATATCGGGTTGCTTGCCTTCGCTGTCTATCAGGTACTCCCTTCCCAACGGGAAAACCCGCGCCTGCAACGTATAGGCTACTTGCCCGCTCTCGGGGGCTTGGCTAACAGCCTTTGGATCTTCTTGTGGCACTATGAGCGCTTCCCCCTCACGCTGGTGGCCATGCTTGCCCTGCTGATAGCGCTTATCCTCATGTACCTGCGCCTCGGAATCGGCTACGCCCGCTTTTCCGCTGCCGAAGAATGGTGTGTGGCCGTTCCCACCAGCGTCTATTTGGGCTGGATTACCGTTGCCACCATCGCCAACGTGACGGCCATCCTCAAATATGCGAACTGGGATGGGTGGGGCATCAGCGCGGAGACATGGGCGGTGATCATGCTGGCCGTAAGCACACTGGTCGCCTCAGCGGTCAGCGTGACACGCGGTGACATCGCCTGCATGCTGGTGATCGTATGGGCACTGGCCGGTATCGCCGTCAAACATGCTGCCGTCCCTTCTGTGGCGCTCGGCGCATGGGCAGCTACAGGGATAACCGTCCTCATGTTCGTTGTGGGGGCGATCTTTCACAGAAGGAGAAAGATGGCTGCCGCCACTTAAGGTGCGGGTTAGTGACGTTTTAGAGAAGGCCCAAAAGGGCCTTGACAGCATCCCTACGGCAACCAGATATGGCTGTGGTCGCCGAGGTTCATCTTCAACGCGCGTGGTTTGCCGTTGTCTTGCTCGATGGTCGCATGTCGCCCGATCAGGCTGTCCTGAATGCGTGTGGAGACGTTGAGGATACGCGAGTGCTCCAGCACGATGCAGCGCTCTAGCTCGCTGTTCTCGATCACCACGTCGTGGTAAATGCTGGTGAACGGCCCGATGAAGCTGTTCACAATGCGCGTGTTTTTGCCGATGATCGTCGGGCCGCGCAGCACGCTGTTGACGATCTCCGCGCCCTCTTCCACGGTCACGCGGGCATCCAGCTGCGAGGTGGCATCCACTTTACCCGCCACATAGGGCGTTAATTCTTCCAACACGTGGGCATTGGCCTCCAGCATATCGGTGGGCTTGCCGGTGTCAATCCACCAGCCCTTGTGCACATAGGGAAACACCCGATAGCCGTTGCTGACCAGCCACTGGATAGCGTCGGTGATCTCCAGCTCGCCGCGCCACGAAGGCTTGATGGCCTCCACCGCCTTGAAGATGTTGTGATCGAACATGTAAATGCCCACCAGGGCCAGGTTGGAGGGCGGGTCGGGTGGCTTCTCAATGAGGCGCTTGATCTG